>JBDNGW010000183.1:0-9241 GCA_041689735.1 Leeuwenhoekiella sp.
ATGCCTTCCAATGAAAAAATTTACGTGTAGCCCTTTTAGCCTAGTGTTGTGTTAAGTTTATTGTGTCGGTTAAGCCACCGTTGTTTTTTAGCTGACCAAGGCAAAAAATCATTGCCTAGCCGTAGCTATGGAACTATTTTTCAACGCTGGACAGGTAAAAAATAATAAGGCTTGGACCGGCTAAAATGGGGTTGGCACGGCACTAGGCTCCTCTTTTGGTAACATGAGGGAACAATGTCGTTAGGATGGGCAACTATAATTGGTCACAGAAGGGTTAAACGAAAAGAAAATTGAGCCTACTAACTCAACGAAAGGACACGCTTAATTTTTTGTAATAAGACTTTGGATTTAGCCTCTGATCAACAATTATAATAACCATTATCAATGGAGCACGTACATACTAAATTCAATTATAAATATGTCCTTTTTCTGGCGCTTGTTTCCGCCATGGGCGGGCTGCACTTTGGCTATGATTGGGTGGTCATTGGCGGGGCAAAACCCTTTTATGAACAGTTTTTCAACATTTCAGATATTCCATCTTTACAGGGCTGGGCGGTGAGCAGTGCCCTCGTGGGCTGTATATTTGGCGCCGTGCTCTCCGGTACCTTGGCAGACCGTTACGGCAGGAAAAACCCTTTGATCCTTGCAGCGGCGCTGTTTAGCATTTCGGCCTTTGGTACGGGCTGGGCAGATCATTTTACACCGTTTATTATCTTCAGGTTGATCGGTGGTCTGGGCATTGGCCTGGCCTCTACACTTTCGCCCATGTACATTGCGGAAATCGCCCCGGCCAAATATCGCGGTCAGTTTGTGGCAATCAATCAGCTCACCATCGTCATAGGTATTTTGGCCGCGCAGATCGCCAATTATGTTATTGCCGATCCCATTCCGGCAGGTCAGTCCGCAGCCGGTATCCTTGCCTCCTGGAACGGCGAGATGGGCTGGCGCTGGATGTTCTGGGCAGAGCTTGTCCACGCGGGGCTGTTTTTGCATTGATGTTCGCGGTGCCTAAAAGCCCACGTTTTCTAGCCAAGATCAACAAAGATGCCGAGGCTGAAAATGTATTGGGAAAAATAGGTGGTCAGGCCTATGCCGTCCAGGAACTGGCCAATATGAAATTGACACTCAAGGAGCACGCAAATAAAAAAATAGACTTTTCAGAACTTAAAAGTGCAAAAGTGCTTCCCATTATGGTAATTGGGGTTGTTCTGGTCATCTTTCAGCAATGGTGCGGCATCAACATCATTTTTAACTATGCCGAAGAGATTTTTACCGCTGCCGGCTATAGCGTAGGTGACCTGCTCTTTAACATCATCATTACGGGCAGCGTCAACCTTATTTTTACGTTGGTCGCCATGCGCACGGTGGACACTCTGGGAAGGCGCAAATTGATGCTATTTGGTTCCATTAGCCTTGCGGTGGTCTATGCGCTACTGGGCGGTGCTTACTATTTTGAGTTTACCGGATGGCCTGTATTGTTGCTGGTCATCGGCGCCATCGCCATTTATGCCATGTCCCTGGCGCCCATCACATGGGTCGTGCTTTCTGAGATTTTTCCCAACCGCCTGCGCGGAATTGCCATGAGCATCGCCACCTTTTCCCTATGGGTGGCCTCGTTCATCCTTACGTTCACTTTTCCCATATTAAATGAAAAACTGGGGTCTTATGGTACTTTTTGGGTGTACAGTGTAATTTGTGTTTTAGGCTTTGTTTTTATCAAAAGAAAACTGCCCGAGACCAAGGGGAAAAGCCTTGAGGAAATAGAACTGGAATTGACAAAGGAGGAGGTTAAAGGTTAAAAGTTGCAGGTCAGCCCGACCTGCAAGGTATTTCCGCCTTTTCAGCGGATTCCTTGTAGGTCTAGCCAAGTTTTAAGTGTGGAACGTTAAAAGTTGAATGTTGCACGTTGAAAGCACAGAACCATTAGTAGCACAAATTTTAAATTGAAAACCAAGATATCCAATGATTTCCGTACAGATTCCCCCTTCGGGAGGTAGGGGGCTTTCGGGAGAAGTTGCCGATAGGCGGATGAGGGCATGGATGAGGGAAAAACATTATTATGAAAACAAACACTAAATCAAATTTTACAAAAATCAGTATACTACTGATCGGCTTACTTATTTCGGGTATTGGTTTTGCCCAGAAACCCGCTTCCTCAACCCATTATCTGGATTCCATAAAAGTCGAACTCCAAAAGAAATGGCCCGATAACAGGACGATCAACCTGGTTTTTCATGGACATTCCGTGCCCACGGGATACCGTTTTGCCGGCATTGTAAAACCTTTGGGATCTTATCCTTACCTGACCCTTAAAAAAATAAAGCAGGAATACCCTTTTGCCGTTGTAAATGTGATCCTAACCTCCATTGGCGGGGAGCAGGCCGAGCAGGGCGCCAAACGGATGAAGGATGAAGTGCTGACCCACCGTCCCGATGTGCTCTTTATCGATTATGCCCTCAATGACCGCAGAATCGGCCTAAAACGGGCAAAAACCGCTTGGGAAAAGATGATAAAAGAGGCCAAAGCTTATGGTACTAAAGTGATCCTAATGACTCCAACCCCAGATCTTCGGGAAAATATTGAATCCCCTGACGCTGAATTGGCAAAGCACAGCAGGCAGATCAGGGAACTGGCCAAAAAATACAATATCGGTCTGGTGGACAGTTACGCGGTTTTCAAAAAACTTGCGGAGAAAGAACCTCTAGAGCCCTATATGGCGCAGAACAACCACATCAACACCAGAGGGCACGAGCTCGTGGCAGAGGCGATCATGGAATACTTTGATAACACGGATAACACAGATTAAGACGGATTAAGAAGTACCACGGATTAGAAAAAATTAAAACGGATTGCGGGGATTTAGGGAGAGTAAAGGTCTAACTGATTTACGGAATTTTGTTGGCTTATAAATAATAATGACAATAGCAATAATAACAACAATAAAAAAGAACATGAAATACTTAAAACCAATTAGTTACCTGTTCTTGTGCATAGTTCTTTTTTCCTGCGGAAGTGGTAACGAAAACACCATCGACCTCGCGGGCGATTGGCAGTTTAAGATCGATTCGCTCGACCGGGGCGTTAGCGACAAGTGGTATGCAGACGATCTGCCCGGTACGATCAAACTCCCTGGCTCAATGGCCGAAAATGGCCTGGGCAACGATGTGACCGTGGATACCAAATGGACCGGCAGTTTATGGAACGACAGCCTGTGGTACAAAAGTCCAAAATATGAAAAGTACCGTCAGCCGGGCAATGTAAAAATTTCCTTTTGGCTTACGCCGAAAAAGAAATATACCGGTGCGGCCTGGTACCAGAAAAAGGTGACCATACCCGAGGTTTGGAAGGATAAGCACATTACACTAAACCTGGAGCGCGCCCACTGCTGGGAGACCATTCTCTGGGTTGACAGCACAAATGTGGGCATGAAAAACACCCTGGGCACGCCCCACGATTATGCGGTAAATAACCTTCTCACGCCGGGCGATCACATCCTTACCCTATGCATCGATAACAGAGTTAAGGATATTGATCCCGGCGTGGATGCACATAGTATTACAGATAATACACAGACCAACTGGAACGGTTTAGTGGGCGACATCGAGCTGCGGGCGGAACCCAAAATATTTATAGAGAATGTACGCCTTTATCCAGATGTTAAGAACAATCAGCTACTGGCCGTGGTCAAGGTAAAGAATACTACCGGAAAACCACAACAGGCCAAATTGAGCCTTTTTGCAAAAGCCAGTGGAGCGTCTTCAGAAAATCTGGGTGTGACCGATAAGGAAATGACCGTGGACACAACGGGCACCTATCCCATGGGCGAAAACCCGCTGCTTTGGGATGAATTTCACCCCAGTCTCTATACGATGGAAGTGCGCCTCAATTCCAAGGCGGGGGAAAATATGCAGGAGCAGACCTTCGGGATGCGTGATTTTAAGGTGGATGGAAAGGGATTTTCGGTAAACGGAAGACCCATTTTCCTTAGGGGAACATTGGAATGTGCCATTTTCCCTTTGACCGGTTATCCGCCCACTGACAAGGAATCTTGGACGCGCATCCTTAAAATCATCAAGGCCCATGGCCTGAATCATATGCGCTTCCACTCGTGGTGCCCACCGGAGGCGGCTTTTGATGCAGCAGATGAACTTGGAGTGTATTTACAGATCGAGGCCTCGGCCTGGGCGAAAATAGGGGATGGCAAGCCCATTGACAAATGGATATATGAGGAGGCAACGGATATTTTGGATACCTATGGCAGCCATCCTTCCTTTGTGATGATGGCCTATGGCAATGAGCCTTCGGGGGATAACCAGAATGCATACCTGACCAAGTTTGTAGACCATTTCAAAAAATACGATGATAGCAAGGTGTACACCAGCGGATCCGGATGGCCTTTCCTTGATAACATGGATTATTATGTCAACTCAAAACCGCGCATCCAACAATGGGCTCAGGGCCTGAACAGCATTATTAACTCAAGTTACGCAAAGATTTAAAAAGAGCTAACTTTCCCTTATGGAAAACATACAGGACCTATACATAGATTACCTGCTCAGCAGTTTCGGGCAGGTCACATCTACCGAAATGTGCATCAACGCCCCAAAATATCAATCCGGGAGTTACCGCGTCGCCTTTTTGATGGGGGAACTGTATCACAAAAACATGGTCAATCTAGATGCCGTTTCGCTGATGTACTGTTGGTTATTGATAAACAATACACAGCCCAGTTTTTCGGCCTCGCGAAGCCTCTTTACCATCGATAAAAGCCGAAATATGGAGCCGGAGGCCTCCTCTTTCCAGCTACGGGTCTTCGGTGCCTTTAGCCGTCATTTGCAGAAAGGTTCTGAGCGGATCGGTGCTTCTTCATCTGATCCAGATCTGTTGGTTTCCGCTTACGCGAAAGGGGATAAGAACACGATAATTGTCCTTAACCGAGGAAATGCACCCAAAAAAATAGACCTGAGCGAACTAGGCTCGGTCGACAAAATGGAATTGGTAAATCCCTATCGGGAAAATCAGGAATTGATGATTTCAGACAAAAAGGAAATGGTATTAAAGCCCGGAGAAATTGTTACTTTTTACTCGATAATTTAAATTAGAAAAAAATGTGTACTGATGAAAAAGGTATATACTGCATCTACGACAGTTGCCAAGACTTTTTGAGTATCTCCATTATTTGAAATAGCTAAATCGTTAAATGCTTTTGTTAAGCCACATTTTTATCGGCATATTGTTTAATCTGATTCAGCTCTTTTTCCTTATTTTCCTTTTCCTCTTCAAGGTCATAATCATCCTGAATCCCAAGCCAAAATTTTGCAGAGTTTCCAAAATATTTGCTCAACCGCAGCGCTGAATCGGCAGTTATTCTACGGTTGCCTTTTATGATTTCTGAAATTCGGGTCTGCGGAATTTTTAAGTCCTTTGAAAGGCGATATGCCGTTATTTTAAGTGGTTCAAGAAATTCATATAACAGAATCTCTCCGGGATGTACATTTGCTAACTTCTCCATTTTCCTAATGATAATCGATTATTTCTACTTCGCTCGCGTTTCCATTTTCCCAAATGAAGATGATCCTCCATTGTTTGTTAAGCCGAATGCTGTAAAAGTTCCCCAATTTTCCGCTCAGCTTTTCAAGTCGGTTGGACGGTGGAATTCGTAGATCTGCAATGTTCTGAGAATTGTTCAATATTCTCAACTTGTGACGTCCTATATTTGAATCGGCATTTTTTTAATTCGGAAACCTTCCCAAATCTGTTTTGTCTCTTTAGAGCCAAAAGAAATAATCATAGTTATGTGTTGCGTTACTAACGTTAAAGGTAAGTATAAATTTTGAATTCTGAAAGTATCTAAAAAAAGCCTTCAAAAACACCCATTTCCCGTCTATTTCCACCGATTTTCTTAAACCTACCTTACAAAAATATTCTTCACAATCCCTTTTTCTTCCGTACCAATACGCACAATATAAATGCCAGTGGCAGCATACGACATATCCAGATCGTACACGTAATTTCCCTTCTCTGATTCAATACGATTTTGTACAAGTTTTTGACCGGTAATGGTAAAAACGTTCAGGATCATATCATCTTCAAAATCGGTGTCGCGCAGAAGAATACCAAACTGCTTATAATTTTCAGTTAGAATCACAAGTTCGCCATCTTCCAGCGGAATACCGCGCACAATAGACGAATCAAACAAGGTGAGCGTAAAATCATTAGTACGGCCAAAATCCAGAAAACCACAGGGATCATTGAGATCGCCAGGCTCATTTATATCTTTTCCACGAATGCGCATCCGGTATGAACCGGTTATGACGTCATCGGGAAGGTCAAGGGTAAAGTCTTCATCGGAATTTGATGCGCTTACCGATCCAGAAGCCACGCGCTCATCAGCTTCAAAAGCGCCGTTTTTGTCAAAATCAACAAAAATGACGTAGGCTGAGTTTTCGTAGCCCATTTGCAGAGTTCCGCTTGGAGAGGTTTCGTCAACGAGATCGACCACAAAATCAACTTCCGTATTATTGGCATAACCATCGGCGGTGCATTGCGTTGGCATGTTAATTTCAGCAAAATCTATACGTGTCACGCCATCATCATAATCACGGCAGTTGGATCCTGGGCTACAATAAAAATTGCTCACCGTTTTAGCTATGGAATCATTTTCCGGGATCGCATCACCCGAAAGCGCGGTACTGGCAAAAAATCTATAATTGCCAAGGGCGGAAAGATCCGCGGTCTGGTCAAATGTGTAGTTGGCGGTCGCATCGGGATTTAGTTTTCCGGGAGCGATTTCATTTACCACAAGGCCATCGTTTAAAGTATAGCGCACTGGAATATCGTTTTGTGGAAGTCCTCCATAGTTGGTAATGGCAACCGTTACTTGTTCGCTGCTGGTCTGGCCGCCTTTGGTAGTGGGGGCAATAATTGCAGAAACGCCCACATCACGCCCGGGAATATGCAAAACAGAAGCGATTTCAGCATCATTTTCTGGATATTGATCTCCATTTAATTCTGTTTTTGTCGTGATCTGGTAGGTTTGGCCTACGGCGGAAAGATCTGCCATTTGAGAAAAGGAAAATACTGCTGTTTCATTAAAAGCAAGGTTTCCGGTAAAGGTTTCTGTAAAAAGTGCGCCGTTATCGATCTGATACGAGACGTCAAAATTACCCTGTGGAATTCGGCCGGCGTTGCGTATCTGTATCGAGATTTCTTCGGTTGAAGTCAGCGTTCCCTCCTTCGGACTTAAAATTTCAGCAACCTGCACATCCTTGTCAAAATCGGGCTGGAGCTTAAAAACACCCACCACATCGCGCAATTCCGGCCCAAAATATTCTGAAATAAACCACATGGTCTCCTCATCGTCGGGATCAAGGGTCATGTGCGTATAATCTGCGTAGCGCGAAAAAGGATCGTTTGCAGTGCTCTGCGCAATCAGCGTTTGCGGTATGGACATCGTTCCGGCAGCATCGTTGCTGTAGCGCCCGGTATAGTTTATGGCGATCATGTTTTTGGTGCTAACCGTGGTAAAGCCCATACCGATACTGCCGTTTTGATCCTGAACCATACTGGCGGCAAAAGCGTTCTGACCGTCTGGCGAAACGTATGTGCCTTCCTGAAAAATGCTCCAGGGCTGGCCTGCCGCACTCTGACGCAGCTCGTACCAACGTATCCCAGCCTGTTCTTCATCATCGCCGGCCACGTCGACCACGAAGTTGAAAACTGCTGAATTGTAGCCCAGAAAGGCCCTAAACTGCGCTTGGTTCATGATCGTGGCCTGTAGCGCATCAATATCCGGACCAGACGGCTGACTTAAATTTTCAAAACTTCCACCGTCAAAGACACTTTTGAAAGGGGCTGTGGGAATTATTTCCGGCTCGGTGACGCTTGAATTTTCTGGAGTTTGCCAGTTCACATTTACCGTCCATACATTTAGATGATCGTCATCTATGCCCGCCCAGGCATCATCTTGCATAAAAACCAGCGAGGCGCCACCGCTTTCCGGCAACTCATCATAGCCCACATTAAAAAACTGCGGACTGTAAAAACTGTTGCGCTGCAAGCCGGGAAGAGCAAAGGATAAAAAACCGGGGCTTCCTCCCACCAGCATGCTGTCGCGCTGCATCACAAAGACATTGGCGCCGGTGGCATCGGGATCGCGGTTGGGATTGGTCTCTATATTTGATGTGATATAGTAACCGTCACGCCAAATGGAATATTTGGGATAATCGGGAAAAGCACCGGTTTCAAAACCGGCGGTGTAAATGTACCAACCACTGTTAACGGGATCTGGCCCTGCCGAAATGGCGATATTTAGACCAGAATCAAAATCTTCATTATCGTCTTTATCTTCAAACTGGGTAATGATAAAACGATCTGCAGCTGCATCGTAGAGCACAATGGGATCTCCGGCGGTATTGTCTGGAAATAAGGTGGAAAGCGAAGCTTCCGCAATGAGTGGATTGCCGTTTTTATCAAAAATACGGAAAGCGGTGTTCCATGCCGCCACATAATGGTTTGATCCCACGGCTCCGGTAGGATCTGAAGGTACGGGATCTGCATTGGTAGAAATATGCGCGTCAAAAACACGTATGGGCTGCGGTTGATAAGAACGATTTATGGCTTTTTTAGAATGATCTACCAGCGGATCACCATTTTTAGGAAAACCTTTTCCTGGAACGGTAGTGTTTGCACCACGACGTTTTGGGTTTATTTCTTGCTTTTCGCCCCGTGTATTGCTTTTTACAAAAGTGCCTCGATCAAGCTGTTGTGCAAGACTGGGAACTTTGGCCACCAGCTGGAGTTTGCTAATTCTGGAGGGCCCGTTTTTTTCTTGACCATAAGAAAATTGGCTAAAAAGGATGAAAAACAGCAAAAAAACGAGGAAAATTGAGTGTTTATGCTTCATGAACTATACAATCGAAAATAAGTAAATATTAAGCTGCTTGCTTAAAAATATGCAAGTACGCCAATTATAGGTCAAAATGCGCGGAATATTCGTTTATCTGAGTTGAAATTGGATTCGTCTTCGATTTGTAAAGAATTCCTAATCTTTACAAATAATTAATCTCTTATTTTTGCTCTATTAAAACAATAATTTCAGACTTAAGGATCTGTTTAGAAATAACCTGCCCATTTCTATGGGTTCTTTTGCCCAGCAACTGCGCCTGCCTTTGCCGGTAGGCAGGTTGAAAATACTCGCCATAGCTACGGCTATGTCTGCGTTTTTCGCCTTGTTGATGAA
>JBDNGW010000184.1:0-3492 GCA_041689735.1 Leeuwenhoekiella sp.
AATACAGCCAGAGAAAGCGGTATTATAATTTGAAAAAAAGATAGTTATGGCTTCCTCTGCATCCAAAAACACCCATCTCATAAAAACCGAAGCCATTCGCCTTGGGTTTATGTCCTGTGGTATTTCAAAAGCTGAATTCCTAGAGGAAGAAGCGCCGCGCTTAGAATCCTGGCTCAATAAAAATCACAACGGTAAAATGGGATATATGGAAAACCATTTTGACAAGCGCCTAGATCCTACCAAGCTTGTTCCAGGCGCAAAAAGCGTAATCTCCATGCTGCTTAATTATTATCCCGAAAATAAGCAGACTGATGACAGTTATAAGATTTCAAAATACGCCTACGGCACAGATTATCATTTTGTGATCAAAGACAAATTGAAAGAATTACTTCATCTTATAAATTCCAAAATTGGTGAAGTAGACGGTCGTGCCTTCGTCGATTCCGCGCCAGTGCTGGATCGTGCCTGGGCGGCAAAAAGCGGTCTGGGTTGGGTGGGTAAGAGCAGCAATTTGCTGACCAAACAGGTGGGTTCATTCTATTTTATAGCCGAACTAATCATTGATCTTGAGCTGGATTATGACTACCCGGTAACAGATCATTGTGGCTCCTGCACCGCCTGTTTAGATGCATGTCCCACTCAGGCAATTGTCGCGCCCTATGTGGTGGACGGCAGTAAGTGCATCAGTTATTACACAATAGAACTCAAAGAAGCCATTCCTGATGAGGCCAGCGGTAATATGGAAGACTGGATGTTTGGCTGCGATATCTGTCAGGACGTATGTCCTTGGAACAAATTTTCAAAAGCGCACGAGGAGCCGCTCTTTAACCCCAACCCGCAGCTGCTCGATATGACCAAAAAAGATTGGGAGGAAATCACTCAGGAAGTTTTCTCGCAGGTCTTTAAAAAATCGGCCGTAAAACGAACAAAATTTAGCGGTTTAGCCCGCAATATCAAATTTTTGCAAAAATAGAGGTATTCCGTAGATCGATGATATTTTGTCGATAGCCAAATTGATAATTCTTCAAAAATTTAAAATGAGGACAGCAAAAGCAATGAAGCATCAGCAAGAACTGTTATTTTTGTTAGAGCTTGTTTAAACTTGGCTGATGTGTCTATGGCAGGCGGGGTCAATTCAAAGTGATTTTCTCCCGATAGCTATTGGGATAGAAATCAAAGAAAGTCAGTTCAAACATGCTCTTATAGCCTAAAAGTATAATTTATGAGTAAAGAAAGTAAACGTCGCGAAGCTTTAATATATCACGCAAAGCCACAACCGGGTAAGATTGCTGTAGTTCCTACAAAAAAATATTCATCCCAGCGGGATCTCTCCTTAGCCTATTCGCCTGGCGTAGCAGAGCCTTGTCTTGAGATTTATAAAGACAAGGAAAATGTTTATAAATACACCGCAAAAGGAAATCTAGTGGCGGTAATTTCTAATGGTACCGCTGTTCTGGGCTTGGGAGATATAGGGCCTGAAGCCTCCAAACCGGTTATGGAAGGCAAAGGTTTGCTTTTTAAGATTTTCGCGGGTATAGATGTTTTTGATATAGAAGTCGATACTAAAGATATTGATTCTTTTATTGAAACAGTTAAGAACATCGCGCCCACTTTTGGTGGGATTAACTTGGAAGATATAAAGGCCCCTGAAGCTTTTGAAATAGAGCGACGGTTGAAGGAAGAGCTTGATATTCCTGTAATGCACGATGATCAGCACGGTACGGCCATTATTTCGGCAGCGGCGCTTCTCAATGCATTAGAACTTACCGAAAAGAAAATGGAAGAGGTGCGTATCGTGATCAGTGGCGCAGGTGCTGCCGCAATTTCCTGTACCCGCTTATACCAATCTTTTGGGGCCAAGCGGGAGAATATCGTCATGCTGGACAGTAAAGGGGTAATACGCGATGACCGGGAGAACCTTACCGGAGAAAAAACTGAGTTTGCCACACACAGAAAAATTGACACGCTGGAAGAGGCTATGGTAGATGCCGATGTGTTTGTCGGACTTTCTATAGCGAATATTGTAAATCAGGACATGCTTAAGTCCATGGCCAAAGATCCTATCGTTTTTGCCATGGCCAATCCCGATCCTGAGATCGATTATAACCTGGCCATCGCTACCCGGGATGATATAATTATGGCCACCGGACGTTCAGACCATCCTAATCAAGTCAATAATGTACTCGGCTTTCCCTTTATTTTCAGGGGGGCCTTGGATGTACGTGCGACCAAGATCAACGAAGAGATGAAAAAGGCTGCTGTAAAGGCGCTGGCAGAGCTGGCCAAAGAGTCGGTTCCCGAACAGGTAAATATAGCCTACGGCGAAACGCGTTTAAACTTCAACAGGGAGTATATCATTCCAAAACCTTTTGATCCACGACTTATAACATCCGTTCCTCCCGCTGTTGCCAAAGCAGCGATGGATAGCGGCGTTGCCCGAGAACCCATCACCGACTGGAAAAAATATGAGGATGATCTGCTCGATCGCATGGGGTCTGATAATAAGATCGTGCGTTTACTACTCAACCGCGCCCGTACCAATCCCAAACGTATTGTATTTACCGAGTCAGACCAGCTCGATGTGCTTAAGGCCGCGCAGATCGTGCATGATGATGGTATTGCGGTTCCCGTACTTTTGGGTAATCGAGAGACCATTTTGGAACTCATGCAGGAGATTGATTTTAATGACAATGTAGAGATCATTGATCCAAAATCTGACGAGGAAAAGCCTACCGTAAATAAATATGCCAATACGTACTGGCAATCGCGCAAACGCAAAGGAATAACTCTTTTTGACGCTCAAAAACTGATGAGACAGCGCAATTATTTTGCTGCCACGATGGTGAATGAGGGCGATGCTGATGGAATGATTACCGGATATTCTAGCAGTTATCCTTCTGCGGTACGGCCGGTTCTTGAAGTAATAGGTGCTGCCCCAGGCGTACACAAAGTGGCAACGGCCAACTTGATGATCACTTCCCGCGGCCCTTTATTTCTGGCCGATACATCCATAAATATTGAACCTACGGCCAAAGAGCTTGCGAAGATTGCGCAGATGACCGCACGCACGGTGCGTATGTTTGGTATGGAGCCTGTTATGGCAATGACTTCCTATTCTAACTTTGGTTCTTCTAAAAATGATAAAGTGGCCAAGATCAGGGAAGCTGTTTCCTATCTGCACCGCTATTATCCCGATTTACTGGTAGACGGTGAGGTGCAGGCAGATTTTGCGCTTAATATGGAACTTATGAAAAGTAAATTCCCCTTCTCAAAAATTGCTGGAAAAAAAGTTAATACATTGGTGTTTTCAAATATCGATTCTGCTAACATTACCTATAAAATGATAAAAGAGCTCGATAAAGCCGATAATATAGGCCCTATAATGATGGGCATGCGCAAACCGGTGCACGTGCTTCAGTTGGGTGCCAGTGTGGACGAAATCGTAAATATGGCAGCAATAGCGGTTATTGACGCCCAGCAGAAGGAGAAAAA
>JBDNGW010000185.1:0-11243 GCA_041689735.1 Leeuwenhoekiella sp.
GAACTTTGCCGCCGGCTTCCTTTAGATTCCACCTCGCAGTGGACACCCTTGCCTTAAGCTAATGGTAGGTAACTACAGACCCCCATAACGGACTTGCACCGTCGAGTTAGTTGCCATGCACGGCACACAACAAAAAAAAGCGGCTAATTGGCCGCTTTTTAGTTGTTATTCGAAAATAAAAATTGGTGTTTCTATTCGGAATCTTCCTGTTTTTGCTCACCATTTTTCTCGATGAATTTTTCTCCGTTCGTCTGTCTACTGATGACCGGTTCATCATACATCATTTTTTTCTCAAGCCCTGCGGAATCTACCTCTATAAACTGTTGTATATCGGTAGGGTTTGTAATTTGAAGCATTTGTTCGCCTAAAATTGCAATGGGATGTGTAAAAAGTTCTGGATTGTGGTTAAGGATATTGATATAAGCATCCTCATCAAAATCCCCCTCAACTTGGTCTTCTTCCTCATTATCTGCCTCTTCATAGTTGACGAAATCTTTGATCTTTTTATTAAGACCTTCAGCTAGCTCTGCCCACTGCGTACCGGTGAGTTTGGTTTCCGCAATATCAATGGTTTGTAATTTTGCGGATTCAACTGCCGCTACATGCGCCCTTGTACGTTTACCCAAGCGTGTCTTACTGCTATAAACCAATGTTATCTGATTATCGTTTCTTGCAATGGATTTCATATGTTATTTTATTGATGTGATTTCATTTTATCTTTCCGTTTTTTTAACTGTACATTAAGTTCTTTAACAGTTATTTTAACCGACTCATGGAAAGTTTTTGAGCTACTTTCAGCAAAAAGGCGAGGTCCAGGTGCGCTCAATCGTATGCCGCATTTCATGCCCGTCTCATCACTTGAGGTATTTTCAGTTTTAAAAAATATATCTGCCCGTACTAAAAAATCGTACTTGCTTACCAGTTTGTCCAACTGTTCTTTTGTAAAAGCTTCTAGAGCTTCACTTTTACTAACATTGTGGTACTCAAAATTATAGTTCATTCTTCTACATTTTTTGGATTACTAAATTGAAAGTTAAGCAATGCCAAGGCAAATTCAAGATGTTTTAGGCTTTCTTTGTGAAGCTCGAAAATGGCTTCAAACTCTTTTTGAAACCTAATCTTTTGTAGTTACATTGTCATCTGTCACTACCTCCTTTTGGTCTATTAACATAGATGCTAAAATGCCACCTCCCAGAGAAAGTAAAATCACTAACAGGGATAGCCATTCAGGGATTTCTACCAGGTGTGAGAAAATCATCTTTAACCCGACAAAGGCTAGGATAATCACTAAACTGTAATTGATATATCTGAATTTTGACAGCATTCTAGATATTAAAAAATACATGGAACGCAGTCCTAAAATAGCAAGTATGTTTGAAGTAAAAACGATGAACGGGTCTGCGGTAATGGCCAGAATGGCGGGTATACTGTCAAGCGCAAAAAGTATATCTGTTAGTTCTATTATAATTAGCGCAATAAAGAGGGGAGTGGCCATGTTTTTGCCATCTATTTTCATAAAAAAATTAGGGCCGTCGGTTTGTGTTGTAACGGGAAACGCTTTATTTATATATCTAAAAACAGCGGAATGTTTTGGATCAAAATCGGTATCATCAGATTTCAACATTTTATATGCAGTATATAAGAGAAAGGCGCCAAAAACATAAACAATCCAGTCAAATTTATTGATCAAGGCTACGCCAAAAACGATCATGAGCGCCCTAAAAACGATGGCACCCAGAATACCCCAAAAGAGCACGCGATGTTGAAATTTTGCAGGTATCGCAAAAGAAGAAAATATGACTGCAATCACAAAAACATTGTCTATGCTTAACGAAAGCTCTATGAGATATCCTGTAATGTATTTTAAAACAGCCTTGTCTGGAGTTAAATCGGTAGGGTTTTCGACCAATCCTGCCGAAAAAAGCCAATAAATCACCCCGTTAAAAGCCAAAGCGATAGATACCCAGACTGCCGTCCACATACCCGCTTCTTTACTGCGTATAACATGGGCATTTCTATTAAAAACACCCAAATCCAATGCCAAGCAGATCAAAACGAAAACAATAAAAAGACCCCAGATCAACATACTTTTTTATTTTAGCTGTAAAAATAGATAACTAGTTAAGCTTGCAATGTGCCCAGACTCTAAATTGATGTTAAATAATTGCCCGTAACCGCCATTCTGAGTAATTTCCTCCGACGAACTAATAAAAACAGCAAATAGCCATGAGTGGATATAATGTTACCCAAAAATTGATAAATGCCCATCTTGTTGGTGGCGAACTTAAACCTGGCGAGGAAATAGGTCTTAAAATAGATCAAGCCCTTTTACAGGATGCCACAGGTACGCTGGTGCAGCTAGAACTCGAGGCAATGAAATTAGATCGTGCCAGGACTGAGGTTGCGGTGCAATATGTGGATCATAATCTATTACAGACCGATTTTAAAAATGCAGATGACCACGCTTTTTTACATAGTGCCGCGCAGAAATTCGGTCTTTGGTATAGCCGGCCGGGCAATGGGGTGAGCCATCCCTTGCACATGGAGCGTTTCGGTAAACCTGGCAAAACTTTGGTAGGGAGTGACAGTCACAGTTGCGCTGCCGGTTCGCTGGGGATGCTCGCAATAGGTACTGGTGGTCTTGATGTCGCTGCTGCCATTGCCGGCCAACCGTATTACGTTAAAATGCCCCTTGTAATGGGCGTAAAGCTTACCGGAAAACTGCCAGATTGGGTAAGTGCAAAAGATATTATTCTAGAAATGCTGCGCCGCCATGATGTAAAAGGTGGTGTAGGTAAAATCATAGAATATTACGGTGATGGTCTTAAAGGCTTAAGCGCTATGGACCGTCATGTGATCGCAAATATGGGCGCTGAACTTGGCGCGACCACAACGGTGTTCCCAAGTGATCAAGAAACCAAGCGCTTTTTGAAATCACAGGATAGGGAAGCAGACTGGGTAGAACTCGTAGCTGATCCAGATTGTGAATACGATTTATATGAAGAAATCATACTTGATGATCTCGTACCGCTCATCGCAATGCCCACGAGTCCCGGTAATGTGGTTCCCGTGAGCGAGGTTGCAGGTAAAAAAATCAGTCAAGTTGTTATAGGTTCTTCTGCAAACCCAGGTCTGCGTGACTTCTGGATCGCAGGGGCAATTGTTAAAGATAAAGCGGTCAATTCAGATGTGTCTTTTGATGTAAATCCCACAAGCCGCCAGATCATACAGAATATGATCGAAAATAAAACCTTTGCCAACTTGATCACTGCAGGGGCTCGTTTTCATCAGAGTGGTTGCATGGGCTGCATAGGCATGGGGCAGGCCCCGGCCAGTAATACGATCAGTTTAAGAACAATGCCAAGAAACTTCCCAGACCGTTCTGGTACTAAAGATGATCAAGTTTATTTATGTAGTCCAGAAACGGCAGTAGCGTCAGCGCTGACCGGTGAAATCACGGATCCCCGTGATCTGGAAGAACTTTATGGCATGACCTATCCACACTATGAGGCCCCAGAAATGCATATTATAAATATGGATATGCTCGTTGCCCCTGTAGAAGATACGAGTAGTATAGAACTCAAAAAAGGACCCAATATAAAATCACTTCCACATATTGATGTACTTCAGGATAGCTATGAGGTTCCTGTACTTTTAAAAATGGGCGATAATGTTTCGACCGATGAAATTTTAAAAGCAGGGGCAGAGGTGCTTCCTTTCCGAAGTAACCTTCCTGAAATCAGTAAATACAGTTACACGGTAATTGATGCTACTTTTTACGATCGGGCTTTAAAAGTCAAAAAGCAGTATGGCGGTCATATTGTGGTAGCCGGAGATAATTATGCCCAGGGAAGTAGTAGAGAACATGCAGCCCTTGCGCCAAAATTTCTAGGCCAAGTAGCGGTAATCGCCAAAAGTTACGCGCGGATTGCATGGCAGAACCTTGTGAACTTTGGGATTCTCCCTTTGGAATTTATTAATGCAGAAGATCTTAATAAAATTACTCAAGGCGACCTAGTAGAATTCAAAAACCTACGTAAGAACGTCGAAAATAGACAGGATATTGAAGTGATTATTAAAAAATTAGATACTGACGACGTCACAATCATGACCAGACATACCTTGAGTGACAGACAGATTAGGGTATTATTAATTGGTGGAATAATCAATGATTTCAAAGAGAAATTGACTGCTTAGCAAGACGGACTCTATATTTCTATAATTATGACTTTACCTAATGCTCCTTCGCATTAGGTAAAGTTTTTTATACATGTTATTTTTTGTGAATTTTTGAATCTCACAAGTACGGTTTTTTACAAACACACTGGATCAAAATTCAGAATCTACTGCCAATTTATTACTCGTGAGCCTATCCACCCGAAAGGGAGAATGGCCCAAGGAAGTTGATTCTGCACCATACCATAGAGACCTTTTTTTTTGAACATTAAAATGAGTTTCTCTTGATCATACTTTTATATTTAAACCTGCTTATAATGTCAAAATGCAATTACTGACCACCATTAAAATAGAAGATTACCATCTTATACTTTTGGCGTTCGGTCTAGCGGCTGTAAGTATGGCTTACATTCCCATTCTATCAAAATACTTAAAAATAACCTTTGCGCCGATTGTGCTGTGCTTAGGTTTTTTATTTTACTATTTGCAGGTTCCCGTACATTGGCCTCAACCGCTTTGGGATCAGAAATGGGTAAAGATTATAACCGAGATTATAGTCGTGATCAGCCTTATGGGCGCTGGTTTGAAAATTGGTATACGGTATAGTCTTCAGTCCTGGAAAAATACACTACGATTGATTCATACCGCCATGCCGCTCTATATTGCTGGGATTTTTATCTTGGGCAAATATATGCTAAACTTGGACGGAGCTTCCGCACTCTTATTGGCGGCCGTATGTGCCCCTACAGATCCCGTTCTCGCCTCAGATCTGCAACTACAGAAAGAGGAAACCGAGGGTAAAAAGAATACCGGCATGCGCTACCTATTAACGGCGGAGGCAGGATTAAATGATGGACTTGCATTTCCCTTTGTTTATCTGGCCATTTTATGGTCTAAGGAAAGCAATTTTTTACAAATAGATCTGGCGCACTGGTTTGGATATTATTTTTTGTATAAGATCATTATTGGTGTTGCAGTTGGGCTTCTAATGGGATATTTATACAGTTTGTCAATAAGCAAAACCAATTCTAAAAATAGAGATAAAATACTGAGTGGTTTTGTAGGTGTTGTACTGGCTCTCGCCTCTTTTGCAATGGCGGAAGTACTGAGCGGATATGGGTTTCTAAGCGCATTTTTTTGTGGTCTTTTTGCGCAATACCATTACCATAAAAAAGATAACAAGGATGCCAATAAAGACGAAATTATAACTTTTAACGATGAATTGGAAAAATTGCTTATTGTCATATGGACACTTCTTTTTGGGGGTTTCGTAGTTTCCGGTATTCTCGAGTATATCAGTTTGCAGGGGGTGATAGTAGCTTTTATCATTGTTTTGGTCTTAAGGCCTTTATGCGGAAGACTGGCTTTGTTAAATACGAAATTCACCAATAAAAAGAAATGGGCAATAAGTTTTTTCGGTGTTAGGGGAGTGGGGTCATTTTTTTACCTTTCCTATGCTATTTATGAAGGTAATTTTACAACGGCACCACAGTTGTATGCCCTGGTTACAGCGGCTGTAGTTATAAGTACAGTTATACATGGTGTGACTGGGCCAAGAGTTATTGACTATTTTCGAAAGAAAAACCCCGGTTAATATAAATCTGTTTTCCCGTTTCGAGCGGTTGATTATAAAGGCAAAAAGCTGTATTATTTACTTAAAAATATTCTATAATCAATGCGCTAAAAGGTAATAAAATATAAAAATTCGATTAAAGTCAATTCAAACTGATTTCAAAAGTTTGAGGTTCTGGTTTAGTACAAAAACCCTTAATATCGGTATATTGAACGATTTTTATGCAACGAAACCTTTTACAATACCGATAGCTATCGAAATGAAAATCAGTAGGGAGTCATTTTATAAAAGCTCTTAAAATGAATTATCTCGAGGCAGAGCCATTAAAGTATTTAACGGTAGAAAGTTTTAACCATTTATAAAAACCATACGTTTTCAAACTTTCCTCTAATACCTCCGATTCAGAGCATCGGGTAATTCTAATGATTAAACCTGGCAACAAGGTTAACAGTGGTATTTTTTGTAGGACTTATGAAAATATTGTGCTTTTATCTATAATGTGGGCAGCGCTCAATAGGGTGATTCCAACTTTTTAAGTAAGCGTACCCAAGCTTTATTGTACGCAACTTCATTTGCCGCATCGCTATCTGCCTCTGCACCGCGTCGCATAAAGGCGTGTCCCGCTCCATCGTAAATAACTGATTCATATGTTTTTCCGTTTGCTATCATACGTGCTCTGGTTTCTTCGATAGTTGAATTTACCCGTTTATCATCACCAGCATAATAGCCAAATACCGGAGCATTTATTTGTTTTAATGCATCGCTATTTTCTGGTGCCGTACCGTAAAATACGTTAGCTGAAGTGATAGCAGGGTTATGGGTCGCATAGCGAAACGCCTGCGAACCGCCCCAGCAAAATCCCACAATCGCAACTTTACCGGATGCTGCATTAATGGATTTTGCATACTCAAAAACAGTGTCCAGATCTCCCGTCACCTTAGCATCATTAAGCGCATAAATAGCCTCTCGCGCTTTATCTGAATTTTCAAAATCTGTGGTTTTTTTAATATCTTGCTTAAAATTAGAAAGCAGGTCTGGAGCCAACACCACATATCCCTCTGCGGCAAGCTGGTCTACAAAATAACGCGCCCAATCATTAAGCCCACGATTTTCATGGATTACGATCACTGCTTTTGCATATTGTGAAACTTCTGGATACGCTATAAATGTGTAAAGTTCGCGACCATTGCTGGTTAATGTTTTCCATTCATGGTGCCGGGGCGATTCGTTGAGCAAAGCTCCAAAATCTGTAGGTTCTTGTTTAATTTCAGTTGGTATCACCTCTTTTTCGCTCGTTTTTACATCTTTTTGACCGTTATTACAGTTTATTAAAAACAAACTGAAAAATAGGGTTAAGAGTAAATATTTGATTTTCATACTGTTGTATTTTTTTGCATTGCCCTAAAGTCGCCTTATTTAGACGAAAAACGACCGAATATATATTAAAAATAACCGTTTAAAATTAATTAGCGGTAAATTGTTGAAATACAGCTATTTCATTATTTCCGTTTCTATATAGAAATTGGGATTTACGCTAAAATTCTTTATATTTTTTTCGAAAGGTAGTTCCTTCCATTCTTCCGTAGGAATAATGCGTTGGGTTTTGCCGTTAATATTAATATCTACCGGAGCGTTGAAACCATCCACGATATTGGTATAGCGAAAACGAAATGTTTTTTCGTCAATTTTATATTCAAGTACAGGAACTTTGACAGTGCGTAAATACTGGTCAAAAAAGGCCTTCAGATCTATTCCTGATTGCTCTGCGATATAATTTTCAATGGTTGCAGAACTCACGGTTTGGTGATAAAAGGTGCTACTGATCCCGCGTAAAATTTCTCTCCATTTTTTGTCATCACTGATAATATACCGCAAACTATTTAAAATAGTTGCACCCTTAAAATACATATCGCCGCTTCCTTCACTAGCTACACCATAAATGCCGATAATTGGCCTGTCATTGCGAATAAGCTTTCGCTGACCAAGTACATATTCAGAAGAAGCTTTTTTGCCAAAGTGATAGTCAACAAATAGGTTTTCGGCGTAGGTGGTAAAACCTTCCTGAATCCACATATCAGCTACATCTTTATTGGTGATATTATTTGCAAACCATTCATGCGCCGACTCATGAATAATAATATAATCAAATTTATCGCCCCAGCCGCTGCCGCTCAGGTCGCGGCTCAGATAGCCGTTTGCATATTTATTGCCGTAGGTTACAGAGCTTTGATGTTCCATACCCAGATAGGGTACTTCTACCAGTTTATAACCATCTTCGTAAAAAGGGTAGGGACCCATCCAGTATTCAAATGCCTCAAGCATATCCAGCACTTGCGTAAACTGTTTTTTGGCTTTGGCTAGATTTTGCTTTAGCACATAAAAATCAAGGTCAAGGGTACCTTTTTCGCCACTATAATAATCGGTAAAATGGGCATAATCGGCAATATTGATATTTACCCCATAATTATTGATTGGGTTTTTTACCGTCCAGTGGTAGGTCATGGTTCCAGCTTTCGCCGAAATAGAATCCACCAATCTGCCGTTTGAAACCGCCATTAATCCTTGAGGAACGGTCGCTTTCAGGTCTAAACTATCCACTTCGTCATAGGGATGATCTTTATTGGGCCACCACACCGAGGCACCGATACCTTGATTGGCGTTGGCTATAAACGGTTTTCTCAGTGAATCCTTTTGCCAGGTCCAGCCACCATCCCACGGTGGATTTATGGCAATTACCGGTTTGCCCTCAAACAGGAGTTTGATTTTCTGAATCGATCCTATGGGTTGTTTAGCCGGTAGCGAAATAAAATGCGCGCTTCCCTCTGAAGTGATCTGCAGCTTTTTGCCGTGCTGTGTGGCCGAAAGCAATTGCATGGGCTCTTGCAGATCAATCTGTAAACGCTGTTTTGGCAGCAGTACTTTATAGGTTACCGTATTGCTTCCGGCCAGTGATTTTTCATCCGGATATACTTGTACATCCAGATCATAATGTACCAGATCCCACCAGGCGCGCTCTGGGGTAATGCTTCCGCGCAGCGTATCCTGTCGAGTGAACTGCTTATCTTGTGCAAAGGTAATTTGCAGTATAAATAGAAAAAGCAGTGCGCTGAATAAGAACTTCATAAATCGAAATTAAATTCTAAAAAACCGGTTGTCCATAGGAAAATCGGCATACGTGTTTATTTTGATTTTAGAAAAATCCTCATGGTACGGATTGAGGAGATAATTAAAATCGCCGGGAACGACCGCTGAAGGAACCTGTAAAAAAGCGTAGGTATTGTCGCTTATAAGACGATCACCAAACTGTTGCGTATGCAAGCGATATGGAAACGCATTCCAATGTTCTGGAAGTTCTTCTGAAGTAAGCGTATCCATTTTTAAAGATTCTGGGATATGAATCTCGAGCATTACAAAATCACTGGGCAGTTTATTAAGGCTCAAATGTATAAAAACCTCTGCCATCGCCAGGGCGCGACTTGCAGAGGTGTAGATAAGTTCCGTTCCTTTAGAGTTCCAGCGTGCTCCCATTATGGCCGCACCTTTACCAGACAGTTCAATCTTGTATTTTTTTCGTGTAAGTCTAAAAACCTGCATTAAACAAAAATACCCTGATCAATGGAATGCAATTCATTGAGCACGAATTCTTTCCCGTATGAATTGCTCAAAAGGTCAATGGGTTTATGATTGCCCAAAGCAAAACTGGGAACTTGCAGCCAATCATAAAAATCTTCTACCGTATCAAAAACGTTTTTACCCAAGCGTGTTACCTCTGCAAGCTCAAAAATCTTTTCTGAATGGCTGGCCTTAAAAATATGATCTCCCTGTGCCTTGAACCTATCTAGAGAACGTTTGGAGATATCAAGAAAACCGGCCCAATCTTCATCACTGAAAGGCGCCTCTTTTCTAATCAGGTTAAAAATACTTATGGGAACTCCAGCAGCAATTGCTTCTACAAGAAGCATCCTGTCACTCAATAAGCCTTCATACGTTATATTTTTATGGGCGACGGTAAGATTGCTATGTGTTTCCATACGGTTTACATAAGTAGTTACGGCCTCGTTTAATTGATTATTATACTGCGGAATATTTTCACTCATAATACAAATCTAGGACAAATGTCCTCAAATTTAAGTCTTTTTTCTCGGTTTTCCTATTTTTGAAACCCTTTATCTCATAATCGCATTAGGAAAACGCACTACGCTTTCATGGCCATTTTCGCCCACGGCGGAAACACCAAAAAAGAAATTATCAATGACCACACCTTCAAGGGTCATCACCGTTTTTGTAAGATAGCGGCTGTGGTCCCAAGTGGGGGAAGTGGTATCGCGCCAGTAGATTTTATAGCCAACAGCACCGTCTACCGCGCTCCATTTCAGCTTGGCAGAAGCTTCCACGATCCCACCTATCTCAACGGTTTCTGGTGCCGGTGGAGCCCAAGCGATGCTGGCTAAATTGATTGCGTTTACCGTAGTAAGTTTAGCTGCATACGGAAAGTTGACATGCTCCAAGACATCACCATAAGCGATCCCATTTTCAGTACGAATATCCTGGTGCTGCTGGGTGTAATTTTCATGCGCTTCCATAATGCGTATTCCGGCGTAGCCTAGATCATTAAAGGGACGATGATGACCACCACGCCCAAAACGATCCAATCTATAGATCATCATGGGATTCATTTCTGGCATGTACTTTTCCACATTGCCGTGTACATAACGCGCCAGTTGACGTGAAATACCATCAACTTCGCCGCCATAAAAACGTCTAGCCTGGCGTTGCTCTTCGGTTTCCGTGGGCGGTACAGGTTCAGAAAAAATCCTGAAGTCCCGGTTACTCACATAACCGTCCACACCTTTAATATTCCCTATCATATCGTTATTGAAAATACCGATGATCTCCCATCCTTTTTCTTTCGCGTAAGCGGCAAGTCCGGCACCTCCAAAAAGTCCCTGCTCCTCGCCGGATAAACCGACATATATAATACTATTTTCAAACTTATATTTACTGAGCACACGCGCCGCTTCCATGGTTCCGGCCATACCGCTGGCATTGTCGTTAGCGCCGGGTGCATCGGTCTCAAAATCCATCGTGTTGCTGGCGCGTGAATCAATGTCCCCGCTCATGATAATATATCTATTGGGATATTTTGTACCTTTTTGTACCGCCAGCACATTTACAATATAAGCATCATGTGGCACACGCTGACCCATTTCTTTAGTGACCAAATCCTTTTGATAAAAAACATCCAGACAATTGCCACAAGCGGAAGACGTTTTTTCAAAATCAGTTTTAATCCATCGTCGGGCAGCGCCTATGCCACGGGTATCGCTTAGCGTATCGCTAAAGGTATTTCTGGTGCCAAAACCAACAAGTTTTGACACATCTGCTTCAATACTATCTGCTGAAACATTATTTATGATGTCATAAATGCGCAGATCTGTTTCCGGTGGAACCTTTTCTTGTGCAAAAATAATTGTGGTAAAAAACAGAAAACTTA
>JBDNGW010000186.1:0-6053 GCA_041689735.1 Leeuwenhoekiella sp.
AGAACAAAATGCCGAAAATCAGATCATTTTTTCCCCGGCCCTAAAGGGAATAATCGGATTTTCTACGTTTGAACCAACTTGAAACATTCATGATTTCAATTTTAACAATAATAGCAACGCTACATTAAACTAGAGCCATTTATTTCAAACAAAAGAACGCTGTTAAATAGGTGTATTCATGTGATTCACTTTTTCAAGAATCTGGTCTATATCGCGTTGCATGTGTTCTACAGAGTGCTCTAATTTGTTTACAGATTCATCATCCTTTAGATTAAAGGATCTTGTGACTTTGCCCTGTACGATGAGAATTTCAGTAACGTTCTTTAGCGAGTAAGTAATACTATTATACTTGGGATTATCGCTGGATAGAATAATTGAATTGTTGTTTAAATCCTTTTTTATACGTTTGGTAATATCCGATTTAGGAGTGATTACAACAATTATTGACCCATCTACGATTGCTGTAAGATCGTCAAGATGTTTTGCAATAATAATATCGCCATGCATAAGCGTGGGCATCATACTATCTCCTTCTACCTCAAAAAGTTTCTGATCCTTGTGAGAGTCGAACCCAGGGATTCGGTACATTTCTAAAGCACCCAACCACTCTTCGTCTTTCCGTTTTTCTATAAAACCAGCTTGTGCACTTACGTTGATCAAGGGTATAAAACCATTTTTTAAGGACATTGTTACCGCATTATGCGATCCCTTTAGAATCCGGTCTGTAGGGACACTATAAAGTTTGCTCAAGGTAAGCAGGTGCTCTGTAGTAATTGAGTTCTGCCCGTTTTCTATTAAAGAATAAGCACCTTGAGTAATTTTTAGTTCAATGGCTATTTTCTTTTGGGACAGACCTGCGTTTTCGCGTAAAGCCTTTAATTGTTTTGAAACTGACATATTTTGTGGTTCTATTTCTTTATCGATTGTGGCAATATTTTTTGCTAATTTAATATTTTTTTATCAGATACGCTAGTTAAGCGTGTCATTTATCCAATAAAAATGAATTACACGGATAAAATCACCTTATAACTGTTAATATTACCCCAATTTACATATGAGATTCCATTAGAAAGCTGATTTTCTCAACACTTGTCTTAAAATGCACAAGTGATTTCCCAGTTTAGACTTAATGAAGCTGCCCAAGCGGCAGGGGTTGGATTGCTCTGAGGTTATTGTACTATAAATTTAATCTCTATTGGGTTTAATTCCCCGAGGCTTGCCTCGCGTTTTTGAGGAAAGTTTGAAAACGGATGGTTTTCATCAATCAAAAAAAAATTCCTCTAAATGCCTCGTGGGCTTGCCCCGAGGATTATTTACTTCTCTGATGTTCTTTGAATTGAGTAATCGATTACATTAATATGTACGGTTTTTATTTATCCTTGGTTTCAAAGTGTTATAAATCCCGATGATGTGGAGGTAACTAAGAAGTCATTTCTACGGCGTTCTTTCAGTTTGGAATTTGCTGATTAGCACCAATAATAAGTTGTGGTAGTCGAACAGTAGAACGTTTCCTATCACAAAAGAGTATAAATTATCTGGAATAAATAATTATTGGCTCGATAAAAAAATAATGCGAGAATGCAAATTGATTATAAATAGAGGGTATTAATCAATCTCATATTCAAGCCGCATAGTAATACTTGTCGTCTTTTTTTTATCCGAAGTATTAAAAGAACCGCTCCAACTGTAATCTTCGCTACTGTTCTGTCCGGTTATTTGAAAAACACCCATAGATGCGCTTTTTAGATTTCCCAGTGCACCACCGCCATTTTCGGCTATTTTTTCAGCGCGTGTACGGGCATCGGCCGTGGCTTGAGATATCATTTCTATTTTAAGGTCGGTGAGTTTGGTGTAGTAATAGCGCGGCGGACTGCTTTGTAACTGCACATCTTTATTGAGCAGTTCTGTGATTTCACGGCTTACCATTTCAACTTTCTCAACGTCTTTAGATTCTACCTTTACGGTCTGTCTAAGTTCGTAACCGGTAAATATAGTACCTGTAAAGTTGCCGTTTTGATATTGATTTTCCCGTTGCTCATTGGTATTTACCGCTACAAAAACTATTTGATCTGGCGTAATGCCTTTTTCTGTGATGTACTTGCGTACCACTTCCTTGTCGCGGGCAAGGTCATTAAAAGCTTTCTGTAAATCTGGATTTACCCTTACAAAATCGGCTTCCCAGACAATTAAATCAGATACAAAATCGGCACTTCCCAGACCAGTGGTAGCAATGGTGCCATCGGGATTGGCTCTGCTTAAATAAGCATTGCCCAGCAAATAGGAAGCAATAATGATGGCCAGGCTAAAAATAATTGCATTGAGGAATTTCATAAATCTACCTTTTAATATATCAAAAGTAACGAGAAATCTGGTCTGAAGGTAATTCTATTCGATTAAAATCCGGTTCAATCTGCAAAATGAATCTTTTAGCATCCTTAAAAGCTTTTTAAATAGCAATTCTTGTTGCCGCATAAAAACATTTTAAATCTTATTTTTGCGCTTATGATAGATACCGTTTTAATTCTAGATTTTGGGTCGCAATATACCCAGCTCATCGCGCGGCGCGTTCGAGAACTTAATATTTTTTGTGAAATTGTACCTTTTAATAAAATACCGGAAGATCTAACCGCTTGTAAAGCCGTTATTCTTTCTGGTTCGCCATTTTCTGTACTTGCAGAAAAAGCCCCTCAGCCAAAACTGCAGGCTATTATGGGAAAATTACCGTTGTTGGGAATTTGTTACGGCGCTCAATACCTTTCCCATAATTTTGGAGGTGAGGTTGGCCAGTCAAATACCCGCGAATATGGAAGGGCAAAATTATCAATGATCAAAGCAGAAGAACCTTTTTTTGACGGAGTAGAAGAGGGCAGCCAAGTCTGGATGAGTCATAGCGATACCATAAAATCTCTTCCAGAAAACGCCGTGAGGCTTGCCAGTACGAATGACGTGCTCAACGCTGCATACCGCGTGGAAGGAGAAGAGACTTATGCCATACAGTTTCATCCTGAAGTTTATCATACCACGTATGGCAAACAAATACTACAGAATTTTCTGGTGAATATTGCCGGCGTATCCCAAGAGTGGACCCCAGATAATTTTGTTGAAAAAACAGTGGAAGACCTTCAGGAGAAACTGGGTAATGACAAAGTGGTACTTGGTCTTTCTGGAGGTGTTGATTCTTCGGTGGCGGCAATGCTATTGCACAAGGCCATTGGTAAAAACCTCTATTGCATTTTTGTGAACAACGGGTTGTTGCGCAAGAACGAGTTTCAAGATGTGCTTGATCAATATAAAGGAATGGGTCTTAATGTGAAGGGCGTAGATGCTTCTTCACGCTTTCTGGACGCTTTAAAAGGGGAAAGTGATCCCGAGGAAAAACGTAAGATTATAGGCCGCGTATTTATCGAGGTTTTTGATGATGAGGCGCATCTGGCCAAAGATGTAAAATGGCTTGCCCAGGGTACCATTTATCCTGACGTAATAGAATCTGTTTCAGTAAGTGGTGGTCCTTCGGCAACCATAAAATCGCATCATAATGTGGGCGGCTTACCAGATTATATGAAACTTAAAGTGATAGAGCCGCTCAAGATGCTCTTTAAGGATGAAGTGCGCCGTGTGGGCGCGAGTATGGATATGGATGAAAAAGTATTGGGGCGGCACCCCTTCCCAGGTCCCGGATTGGCGATACGCATACTTGGTGATATCACGCCAGAAAAAGTGCGTATCCTACAGGAAGTTGATGCAATTTTCATTAATGGCCTGCGAGAGTGGGAACTTTATGATAAAGTATGGCAGGCCGGTGCTATGTTATTACCCGTAGATTCCGTTGGCGTAATGGGCGACGAGCGTACCTATGAAAAATGTGTGGTGCTGCGTGCGGTGGAAAGTACGGATGGGATGACCGCAGACTGGGTAAACCTACCCTACGCGTTCTTGCAAAAAACATCTAATGATATAATAAACAAAGTAAAGGGCGTTAATAGAGTGGTGTATGACATCAGCTCAAAACCGCCTGCTACAATAGAGTGGGAATAATAAAATGTACCCAAAAACCAATCGAACCTTAACACGATTTATCATGAAGAATATAGTTGTAGCATTCCTTTTTATGTTTGTGGTATGCAGTTGTTCCAGTCTGGGAAAGCAATCCTATTCCAACCATAAAGTACAGGAAGGGGAAACGATTTCGGCTATCGCCAATATGTACAATATTACCGTCTATGAACTTTACCGCTTAAATCCTGAAGCGCGTGACGGCCTTTATCCCGGACTTGTGCTGATGTTGCCGGGAAGCAAAGCGGCCCTGGCGCAACAGGAGCAAGAGTCAAGAATGAAGGATCAGGAATTCAGGACGCACGTTGTCAAAAAAGGGGAAACCATTTATAGCCTTGCCCAAAAATATGAGATTAGCGAAGAGACCCTAAAACGGTACAATAAACAGTTATATTCCGCTGAACTGCGTACAGGGGAAGAACTGAAAATACCCATAAATAACGGAAAACTTACCTTAGATACTCAAAAACCGACCGAAACCAACAGAAAACATGTCGTAAAGCCCAAAGAAACCATTTATGGTCTCGCCAGCATGTACGGTATTACCATTGAAGAATTAAAGGCGCTTAACCCGGAGCTAACCGATGGCCTTCCCATAGGTGCCATTTTAAATGTACCTGATAAAAGCTATACTTCAGACGCAAAAATGGATGAGGAAAAGTTTGGTTTTTATCAAGTGCAGCAGGGCGATACCTTTTATTCGTTGACCCGCCAGTGGGATATGACAGATGAAGAACTTATTAAATTGAACCCTGCGCTAGAAGATGGCCTGCAAAACGGCATGATCTTAAAACTTCCCAAAAATCTTATTCCGGCCGGTGAAGGGCTTGCTGGCAGTGGGGCGCGTGATCTAACCATGGCGCTTACTAATTTCTCGGAAAAGAATGTCGCCGTTTTGCTGCCCTTTAGCACTAATATTCCTAAGGATAGTCTAAAAGTCATGTTGACACGCAACGGCGTTTCCAGGATCGCCCTGGATTTTTATAGTGGCGCGCTCATGGCGGTGGATTCCGCGAAAGCGCTGGGGCTTTCCACAAAGTTATATGTGTATGACACGCATTATGCCCGTGGGGAGGAAGTTGCCAATGCAGCAATGCTCAATGCTATTTTGAATACGGATGATTTTTCTAAAATGGATGTCGTTATTGGCCCCTTATTAGGTCAGAATGTGACAGAAGTAAGCGATTTATTGCGTCGTAAGGGCATTCCCGTGGTTTCTCCACTTACCCCGCGTCTGGAGATGACATCAAATCTTTTTCAGTCGAGGCCAAATGACAATATCCTTCGCGAGCACATGCTTGATTATATTGAGGTAAGCGGAAAGGATAAGAATATTATTATTATCGCCGATGCCAAAAATCAGGAGATCAAAAATAAATTACTCGAACTATATCCCGATGCCAAAGTTTTGGATCCGCACAGTGGCGACAGTGGATATTATCTCAATCAGGATGATATTTCCAGAAGGCTTGATAAAAATCGAGAGAATTGGGTCATTTTAGAAACCAATGATATTCCTTTATTGAGCAATACGGTTACAAATGCAAATACTCAAGTGGCCGATTTTAAAGTTAGCCTCATGACCACAAGCAAAGGCGATGCGTATGATAGTGAAGACATAAGCAATATGACACTTATGCGCTTGGGTTTTGAGTTTCCTTCCATTGATAGGCAGGGAAATATAGAGGGTACTTTGAGCGGTTTTTCCGCTACTTACCGTAAGAAATTTGGTGTGGATCCAAATAATTACGCGGTACGGGGGTTTGATTTGACGCTTGATACCTTATTGCGATTGGCTACTGCGGAAGATTTATATGCTTCGGCAAATAGTGGTGTGGAAACGCATTATTTAGAAAACAAGTTCAATTATGTGAAAGCGGATCAGGAAGGTTATTATAACAATGCGGTTTATGTTCTTAAATATGGCCCAGGTCTTATTCTAGAAGAAGTGAAAGTCCCTATACAGGTACTTGAGAAAACAGAAATTTTTAAAGATTAAT
>JBDNGW010000187.1:0-2160 GCA_041689735.1 Leeuwenhoekiella sp.
GATACGGTAAAAGACAGTGTATTTGTCAGTCTTAAGTCTGTGCCTAAATTGGCTTTGTGATCTGCAACAAAATCAATTCCCCTGGTTCGGGTATCGATTGAATTTACAAAAAATGCTGCCTGCGTGGCGTTCGCCTGACTGAACAAACGCTCTAATTCTGCATTTCCGTTGGGGCCAAACTGACCGGTCAGCACCACGCGATCTTCAATATCAATAAGGTAACCGTCTACTGTAAATGTCATGTTTGCACCTGGTAGATTAGCCGTAAAGCCAGCGGTATAACCCAAAGATGACTCTTCTTTCAGCTCGCCAATATTCAACAAACGCGCTACTCGGGAAGTATTAGAAAAAATACCAACCTCTTGGGGGATACCATCCACGAATAAGGTCGACGTAGAATTATAATTGATCTGATGCAAGGAAGGAGCCCTAAAACCGGACTGTACCGAACCTCTTAAATTCAGGATCCTATTTAATTTCCAAAGAAAAGAGGATTTAAAGTTCAGCGTTCCGCCAAAATCAGAAAAATTCTCATAACGCAATGCTCCGGTTAAACGGAACGTATCGCTAAAATCTGCTTCCACATCCAAGTATCCCGCAACGGAATTCCGGTACGCATCCACCACATTTTTGGGAGCAAACCCAGGAAAAACCTGAATACCACCAGGGCGCGTTTTACCAAAAAAGTCGGTGGGCACAACAGAATTGGGATCCGTAGGATCATGTACATTGCCATTTGTATTGTACTGCGCGTACGATAGTTCCTTACCTGCAATAATATCATAATTTTCAACACGGTATTCTGCACCAAAGGCGACATTCAGCCCAGAAAGCACATCTTCATAAAAACGGCTCACATCAAGGTTGGACGTGTTTTCCTCATATCTGTATCCACCGGCGTCAGCCTCGAACGGGGTAGAATTCAATAAAGATGCATTTAAGGTATTGCTGATGCGGTAGTTAAATTCATTGATACCGGTATTGTTACTGATATCAACATTCCACTCCCCAACTTTTCCTTTTATTCCTACAGCTATAGACTTATCTTTTATAAAGGAATTAATTTCGGGCAGAAAACCATTCAGATAAACCGAAGTTACATTACGCTCCTGATAGGGCATCCTGTAAAAACCGGCGGCATTACCATTTTTGAAACCGATCCCACCGAAAGAATACAGTTTAAGTTCGCCTTCCCCACCCAGCGGAATTTCGAGGTTTCCAAAAAACTGGCCACCGCGCAATTGAGAATTTCCCACACGCATATTAAAGTCACTTCGGTTCTGGTTTCTAAAACCAAGTTCGGTATCTGTATTGTCATAATTCAATATTCCCTGTAAATCAGAAAGGGAACTGGCATTGTTAACATTTGTCAATACATCTGCCGGAAGACCGGCCGACTGTGCAAAATTTTGTATTGCATTTATATCAGTCTGTAAATTTAGTAAATCAAAACCTGCATTATCCGCCACACGTTCCACGGAATTATAACCTGTAAAAATCTGACCGGAAAAGGAGCGCATTCTGTTGGTTGCGCCCCTAAAGTTGAAGTTCCCGGTAAAGTTCACAAAACCTCCCTTATCACCAATGGGCAGACCATAATTGGCACCTATATTTATTTTTTCGCCATCCCTTGCATCATCATAATTTTCACTGGTAAAGTTGGCACCGGTGGTCACATCAATGGCGAGTTCATTGGTACTTCTTTTAAGCACAATATTGATCACACCTGCGATCGCGTCAGAACCGTACTGGGCGGCTGCACCATCACGCAAGATTTCAATACGATCAATAGCGTTTGTAGGGATCGCCGAGAGGTCCGTACCCACAGATCCGCGGCCAAAAGTCCCATTTGTATTTACCAACGCGGTTTTATGCCTTCTTTTACCATTGATTAGAACGAGTACCTGGTCTGGTCCCAAGCCGCGTAAAGATGCTGGCGCAATGTGGTCTGTACCATCAGAAATCGTCTGTGGGTTTGATGAAAATGAAGGTGCTGCATAATTAAGGATTTCGGTCACGGTGATCTGCGGCGAACTTTCGGCAATTTCTGAAACGTTGAGCACGTCTACCGGAACTGCACTATTTACCGCGGTCCTGCTTGGGTTTCGAGTGCCAATAAGCACGATCTGATCAAGTGCTACCCCAGAGGTCATGGTCACA
>JBDNGW010000188.1:0-6041 GCA_041689735.1 Leeuwenhoekiella sp.
AACAATCCTTCAACGCGACCTTTCGACGAAGTAAGGCAGCAGAATTCCAAAAGCCTACAGATCGTATGGACAAATACATTATCTTATGACTTTAAACTTAAAGAGCACGAGTTTGATATCGTCGTAGGAACTGAAATCCAAAAAACCGATGGTACATTTTTGGCCGCTGGCAACAAAAATCTGATTTTTAGCGACTACGAACATGCTTATCTCGATAACGCACTGGGACAAAGCAGTGAAGGCCTTATGTCGATGCAAGGTTATCCCGCTCAGCATAGATTATCTTCATACTTTGGTCGTATCGCCTATAATTTTAAGGAAAAGTATTTGCTGAGCGCTACATTGCGTTCCGATGCTTCTTCGAACTTTTCGGAAGAAAATCGCCGTGGCTATTTTCCTTCGGTTTCAGCGGGGTGGGTAATAACTAACGAACCGTTTATGGAACCTTACGGCGGATGGTTGACCTCATTAAAAATCCGTGGTAGCTGGGGACAAAACGGGAATCAAAATTTACCCCCATTTAGATATCTGGCCACGATAAGTTCAAATCCAACATATTCCCTTGGTACGAAAGAGGATGGATCCCTTGCTTCGGGAGCTGCTATAACTCGTATGTCTAATCCCGATTTAGAATGGGAGAGGTCGGAACAGACAGATCTTGGATTTGACGCCTCTTTTTACCAGGGTAAAGTTGCCGCCAATTTTGATTATTACAAGAAATCCACAAAAGGTTGGTTGTTGTCCGCACCTATCAGTAGTGTTATCGGTCTTGATGCACCATGGATCAATGGTGGTAATGTAATTAATGAGGGGGTCGAACTTGGTCTTACCTATAATGAGACGATCGGGGATTTTGGATTTAAGTTAAATTTTAACGGTTCCTATAATAAAAATTCGGTTACAAAAGTGCCGAACGATATTATCCATGGACCTGGTGGTGGTCTTTGGGACAATTCAACGGAATACTTTCGGACCCAAACCGGTTTTCCATTAGGTTATTATTGGATGCTCGAAACGGATGGTCTGTTTCAAAATCCCAACGACGTACAAAGTTATACTCATAATGGAGAATTGATTCAACCAAGTGCCATGCCAGGAGATTTGAGGTACGTTGATCAAAATAAGGATGGTGTAATAAATGATGAGGATAAAATCAATGTTGGGGATCCGTTTCCGGATTTTACTTATGGCATTAATCTTAATTTTAATTACAAAGGATTTGATCTGATGGTCAACGCTAACGGGGTTGCGGATGTTCAAATTGTTCAGGCCTACTATAATTATGCGCGCTATTATCCGAACTATACATCCGAAATTCTCGGACGATGGCACGGAGAAGGTACCTCGAACCATATTCCACGTGTAGACAAGAGCAACACCAACTGGACCCAAAATTCCGATATATATGTTTATAAGGGCGACTATCTTAAGTTGAGCAATATTACCATAGGGTATGATTTTTCCAAACTGGTAAATATAGAACCCATAAAACAATTTAGGATATATGCTTCTGTCCTGAATGTCTATACCTTTACCCGATACAATGGAATGGATCCAGAGGTCGGTCGGGGACAGGAATATTCGATAGGTCAAGATGTTGGTTTTGTCCCCAATCCACGAATAGTACAAGTAGGGGCTAATATTAAACTTTAAAGAGAGATTTACTATGAAAACTATAAGATTAGTTCTTGCCGTTTCGATGATAACGTTGATGTACATAGGTTGTACTGATAATTTTTTGGAAACTAAGCCATTGACGGAACAAACCGAACCCGCCTTTTTTAAGACGCAAAAGGACGCCTATCAAGCATTAATAGGTTGTTATGCTGCTTTTTTAGACTACGACAACACGTCATATTCTTGGTGGGCACAATATACTGCAGCTGAAATTTTAAGTGATGATGGGGTTGCTGGATCAGCTCAAGGTATTGATTACGAAGCAGATGCTGTAGACCGTTTCGACATAGGGGTTAACCCTTCTTCGCTGAATATTTACAAGGCACATTACAGGGCAGCTTGGGTCGCAATAGGTCGTATGAATACGTTGTTAGCAAAATTGGATGATATAGATTGGTCAGATGTATCCGGTGGAGAGAATCTGACAATGGAACAAGCAGAAGGTGAAACCAAGATATTGCGGGCTTATATTTATTTTTGTCTTGCGCGTCGTTATGGAAATGTACCTTTGATAACAGAGGAAACAGAAGAACCTGCCAAAGAATCACAAGCTGACCCCAGCTTGGTTTATGGACAGATTTTACAGGATCTAAAAGATGCGGCGACCCTTCTAAATAAAGGAAGCTATTCTCCATCAACTTCTACCGGAAGAATGTCCGAATGGACGGCAAAAGCCTTAGCTGCCAGAGTTTATTTATTTGCCACCGGATATTATGGGAAAACCAGTCAGGACATACCATTAGGTGTTGGAAAAGGGTCAGTGGATAAAGCTGGATTGGTAAATTATATAAATGGGATATTGTCCGAGAATGAGATAAAAGGCTATTTATCCGATATTATCAACAATGGCGGTTTTTCTTTGGTTCCCAATTTCCAGACCCTATGGATTACGGGAACGGTAGAAGCTCGAAGACTTGATCCAAGCTTCCCAGATTATGCGGGAGAAAATAATCCTGAAGTAATAATGACAATGAAAAGTTCATACTTTGGGAATTCATATAATGGATTTTCAAAATGGATAGGGCCTCGGCAGGTTCAATCCGATAGCATATATGGTACAGGTTGGGGAATAGGCCTACCGTTTGCCAAAGGATGGGATCTTTTTGATGAAGAAGATTCCAGAAGGGGGGCCTCCCTATTGAATCTTAGGCTTGAAAGGGGTGATGATGGCTATAAGCTGTGGAGTTCAAAGGACCAGCGTTCATTTACCGGTTTTTATTATAAAAAATATATTCCGCTTAATGCAGAACCAGGGCTTCAGGATGGCACCTTGCAAGGAGGTAGCGGTTGGTCTAATGCATGGTACCAGGATTACACATTAATCAGATATGCCGATGTTTTGCTTATGGCCGCTGAAATGGGTATTGACGTCCAGTCAAATCTAGATGCTGTACGCGTTAGAGCGTATGGTCAGGATTATGTAAGTGCCCATCCTTTGACGCCAACATATGAGAATATCATGAAAGAGCGGCATTTGGAATTTTTCGGTGAGGGAATCCGGTATTATGATGTTTTAAGGCAGGGCGTGGAAAAAGCTGCCGAGATTCTCACTATCCCTGCACCTGGAATCGAAGTTGAAGATGGTCCAAATATTTATGGATCTACGAATATTGTGGTGGACGGAAAGAATGTTCTTAAAACCTCTGGATTGCAACAAATACCATGGGACGAAATTAATTTGTCCGATGGGGTATTGATCCAGAATGTTGGATGGGAGAAATAGATGTTCAGTAATATAAAATAGATCTCAAATGAATTCAGGAAATGTGAACTTCAATAATTTAAATGGTTTAGGAAGGGGTGCTCTCTTTTTTAGTCTTCTAATGTTAATTTTTATGAACTTGGGATGTGACGATGGAAAACCACATTCAAAAGAGACAGGGGAATGGAAAACAGTCGTTAAGGAAAATATAGATACAGCGGTTAAGGTCTATGGTCATTATGCAGCTGTAAGATTGCCAATAAAGAACGGTGTTGAATTATGGAATCCGTGTGCCATAACCAAAGGTCCAGGCGGGGTTATGTATGCTGCAAATTATACCGGTGAAATCTTTTCGTTGCACGATAGTGATGGGGATGGCCTAGAAGATTCTGCCAAATTATTTTGTAATGTTACCAATGACAATTTGAGATATCCCACTAGCATAATATTTAAGGGGAATAAACTTTTTGTCGGGAGTACACAAGAGATAAGAGTGTACGAGGATACGGATGCAGATGGGGTAGCCGACAAAAGTTATACATTTTTTAAGGATTTCCCTCATACCCTTCATTATTTTGATTGGACCTTTGGACTTGAATTTGGACCAGATGGCGATTTATTTGTCATTTTAAGTACGGATGCCCTAAATGATAATCCCGCCCTAGATCCTAATGGGCTTAGGGGAGCAATTTTGAAAATTGCCCCCAATGGAAAATCTTACCAGAGATACTCTACTGGATTACGTTATGCCTATGATTTGGCTTTTAATAAAGAAGGGGATTTGTTTTTCGGTGACAATAGGGGTAACGAAAATAAATATGAAGAATTAAACCATGTTGTAAAAGGTGGCTTTTATGGAAATAATCCCAACAAATATAAGGATCAAGGGGAAGCAATTGAACCTTTTCTAAAATTACAATACGGTTTTGCCCCTGTTGGAATGGCTTTTAATGAGGAATCAAATGATTTTGACGGTACTTCACGGGATTTGTTTATTGCTTATTATGGGCCTGATGGTCAATGGGATGACGGTTCTATAGCACGAGTCCGTCTTGTTAAAAAGAAAGATGGTACTTATGAGGGCAAAGAATTTCCGGTAGCCGATAAGATTGCTAAGCTTTCCGATCTTGAGTTTGGCAAAACAGGAGATTTATATGTTTCTCAATTCGGTACCGAAGGGGCTGCGCATACTCCATATAAAAATCCTATGGGAGCGATTTATAGATTTATTTATATGCCTTCCATAGAGATAAACAATCCGAAAGATAATACTTCTGCTGTTGAAGGCAATGTTCATCATGGCGAGGGTGTCTTTAAAAGTAGAGCATGTATGACTTGCCATTCGATAGACCGTTCAAAACAACTACTTGGGCCAGATCTTAGTGGTATAGGTACATTACTACAAGGAGAACAATTATTAGAGTCTATAATAGATCCCAATAGAAATATTAAGACGGGTTTTGATCATATTCAAATAAAAAAGAATGATGGGACAATCATAGATGGTAGAATGGTAACTTCTAATAAGGAGTACATTGTTATGATGACAATCGGAAATGAAGAAATAAAAATAGGTAGAAAGGATATTCAATCAAGCGATATGATAAAGACTTCCTTGATGCCCGAGGGCTTGCTTAATGGGCTTACCGACTCTGACATTAAGGATCTATTGGGCTATTTGCGAAGCCTTAAAGCCGTTAATTAATTGATGATCAGGAAATTTAAAATCAGTATAACACTAATAAAACAATATTACTATGGCAATTAAAGTAGGGTGCTTCGCGCTTATCAATCCATTTCAAACTTTGGATAAACAAGTAGATCAGATTAAGGAATGGGGATTTAAATATGCGGATATTACCGACAATGCTGACGGGGCATGCTTAGGGTCTCATTTTGGTTTCAACGCAGTGGCAAGTCTCGATGCCAATGCATTTGATTTGAAACGGCTGTTCGAGTCTAGGGGCGTTACAATTACTAGCGTCTGTGCACATGCAACTTTGCTTGATCCCACTGCGCCATGGCGCTATGGTACTTCGCAAATCGTTAAAGCGATCCGAATGGCAGCTGCAATAGGTGTTGACCATGTAATAACGACAGAAGGAGATGCCTATACTGTATTTGGGGAAAAACTATCGGATGATGAGGCCATATTTTCTATTAGGGAAAAACTATATGAACCATTAAAAATGGCCCAGGATTATGGCGTCAAAATTTTGTTGGAGCCTCATGGAAAGTATACGGATTCCATTCAACAAATGGAGCGAATTATAGATGCCTGCAATTCGGATGCACTTGGCATTAATTTGGATACAGGAAATTTATGGTTAGGCGGTGGAGATTCAATAGCTATGATCCAAAAACTAGGATCAAAAATTGAACATGTTCACTGGAAGGACCTTCCTAAAGAAATGGAGGAACAGCGTGGAAAGTTATTTGGGTGCGGTATGTCACTGATTCCCTTGGGAACAGGAGTAGTTGGTATTGAAGAAATTTATAACGAACTTGTCAAAGCTGGTTACGATGGACATTCTACCCTAGAAATTGCAGGACAAGATTCCGTTTTGCAAAGTTATAAGTATTTAAAATCGTTGGGTGCTGAATAAAAATACAAGATGCAACTATTAATAAAATACCATGAAGGTTAGGGATTCTATAATAT
>JBDNGW010000189.1:0-3656 GCA_041689735.1 Leeuwenhoekiella sp.
AATCAGGGAATAAAAGCCAATACTGAGATTTAAAACCTTCCAGTTTCAATATTTAATTATGGTTCTAATCAAAAGGAATTCCTTATTTTGAACTTTATATTTTTTAAATAGTTTCATGAGATATTTATGTGCCGTCTTTTTCATGCTTTTTTGCAGTTTGGCGAAAGCTCAGCAACACAAAACCGTTGATTTCAAACAAATTCGAGCTGAAATCACCCCAGATTTTACCACTAAGACCATTGATGGAATTCTAAATATTGAATTCGAAATTCTTCAGAATACCGATTCCGTTTATCTGGATGCCAAGAACATCACTGATTTCAATATTCAGCTGAAAAACGGGCAAAATCAGTCAAAATTCGATCAAAATCACCTAATTATTTATAGTTCTTTTGCTACGGGGAAAACGTATTCAGCAACCTTAAACTATACTGCAAAACCTTCCCAAGCACTTTATTTTGTAAATAATAAAGGCAAAGACCAACTCTGGACACAGGGTCAAGGAAAATACACTTCCCACTGGCTGCCCAGTATTGACGATATGAACGATAAGATTGAGTTCGATCTCACTATTAATGCGCCGGCAGGGAAAACAGTCATTTCTAACGGAAAATTGACCAAAAAAGACCAAAAATCAGACGTTATCCAGTGGCATTTTGATATGCAAAAGCCCATGTCGAGTTATCTGGTTGCGCTTGCGATAGGCGATTACGATAAAAAAGAAATCACATCAACTTCCGGTGTTCCCATTTCACTATATTATTATCCGGACGATGCTTCAAAAGTGGAACCTACCTACCGTTTCACAAAAGAAATATTTGACTTTTTTGAGCAGGAAATCGGTGTTCCTTATCCCTGGCAAAATTATAAGGAAGTACCGGTTAAGGATTTTCTCTATGCTGGGATGGAAAATACTACTGCGACTATATTTAGCGACTCCTTTATGGTAGACAGCACCGGTTTTGACGACCGCAATTATGTAAATGTAAACGCGCATGAACTGGCACATCAATGGTTTGGCGATCTGGTGACCGAAACCTCGAGCACGCACCACTGGCTGCAGGAAGGTTTTGCCACGTATTATGCGCTTTTAGCTGAAAAAGAGGTGTTTGGCGATGATTATTTTTACTGGAAATTATATCAGACCGCCGAACAGCTCAAGGAACTTAGCGATCGTGGCAAAGGTGAAAAATTACTCAATCCCGGTGCAAGTTCGCTTACGTTTTATCAAAAAGGAGCTTGGGCGCTTCATATTTTACGGGAGAAAATAGGTGATGAAGCGTTTCGTTCAGCGGTGACCTCTTATTTAAAAGACCACCAATTTCAAAATGTGGAAAGCGATGATTTTATCGCTGCCGCGGAAAAAGCCAGCAGTCAGGATTTAAGTACTTTTAAAGCAGATTGGCTGGGGCAGAGTGCTTTTCAGGCAGAAGCTGCACTGGAATCCTTGAAAAAATCAAAATTTATCCGTGATTATCTGGAGCTTTCCGCCCTACGGAAAATACCACTTTCCAGAAAAGCTGACGCCTTAGACAAAATATTAACACTCCCCAACGATTATTTGGGCCAAGAAGCCGTTTATCAGTTGACCGATGCTCCTTTTGAAGAATCTCTTGACCTTTATAAAAAAGCGATCGCTTCGGGCAATCGCTGGGCGCGGCTAGCAATTGCAATTTCTATGCAAGAAATCCCCGCCGCTTTTAAAACCGATTATGAGATCTTGCTTGACGACGATTCGTACGTAACGCGTGAAGCTGCGCTGCTGGCGCTTTGGGTTTCTTTTCCGCAGGATCGGGTAAATTTTTTGCAGAAGCTGGAGGGCGTTGTTGGTTTTTCGGATAAAAATATAGAAACACTCTGGCTGGCACTTTCTTTGGCCACGCCAGAATATAAACCGGAAAGTAAGCAAAAACGGTATCAGCAATTGCTAGATTACACCAGTGAAAGCCAACCTTTTCAAGTACGTGAAAATGCGTTTAAATATTTGTATCAATTGCAACTTTATGAGAAAGAAAGTCTAAAGAATTTAGTGTTGGCCTGCATACATTTTAACTGGCGTTTTGCGCAGAGCAGCCGCTCCATTCTCGATTTATTGCTCAAGGAAACCATGTGGTCGAACGCGCTACGGGATCTCAAACTGGATGATGACAAAGCGCAGGATTTTCTAAATAAAAAATTAAATTAATGCGTGCACTTGTCATTTCTGGGGGAGGGAGTAAAGGTGCGTACGCCGGTGGTGTAGCGCAGTACCTGCTTGAAGAGGAAAAACATACGTACGATCTCTTCTTGGGGACTTCCACCGGGAGTTTGCTGATCTCACAGTTGGCCAACGGAGAAATAAAACGGGCGCACGAGATTTATACCAACGTCAATCAGAGCACGATTTTTAATGTGAATCCTTTTACGATCAAGAAAAAGGAAAATCGGGAATATGTGACCATAAATTACTGGAATACGGTCTGGCAGTTTATCAAGCGAAAACGCACCTTTGGCGAAAGCAAAAACCTGCTAAAAGCGATAAAAAAGAACCTTTCCCGGGCGGAATTTGAAGATGTAAAGGTGGGTCCCAAAAATGTTGTGGTGACTGTTTCCAACCTTACTAAAAATACCGTCGAATATAAATCTATAGACGATTACAGCTACGATGAATTCTGCGAATGGATCTGGATTTCCTGCAATCTTGTACCTTTTATGAGCCTGGTCAATAAGAACGGATTTGAATATGCAGACGGCGGTTTTGGCTGTATTGTTCCCATTCGGGAAGCGATTCGGCGCGGTGCGACCGAAATTGACGCGATCATATTGGAATCTGAAAACATGGAATATAATAAAATCCTGGGCCAGAATCCGTTCTCGCTGATGGTAAGTCTCTTCAGTTTTCTAATGGATCAGGTAGAATATCATGATGTGATTGTGGGCAAGCTGGCCGCGATCAATAAAGATGTACCGCTAAATCTATATTATACGCCTTCAAAACTCACCGAAAATAGCCTGATTTTTGACAAAAAATTGATGACCAACTGGTGGCAGCAAGGTTGGGAGTATGCGCAGGAGAAATGCCTTCAGGCGAAATAGAATAAGCTCAAGGAAATGGAAAGTTTGGGGTGAGGGAAAAAAGGTGTGTAGGTTTAAGTATAATTTCTTAAATTTAGATCAGGTAAATTTTATATTATGAAAGTGCAGTATATTTCAGATAGTAAAGGTAATCCTACAGATGTTATAATACCTATAGATCAATGGAACGCAATAAAAAATCGTCTTTTTGAGGACGACAGAGACGATAAGCGAATCTATAATTTAAGTAAAGCTCAAGAGCAAGCAATTAATGTTGCTTTACAACAACTTGAAGAGGGCAAGGGGATTTCTCATGAAAAAGTGATGAAGGAAACACGACAACGCTTTCCGGAATATTTCAAATCTTAAAATGAAACTTGTCTGGATGTCTGCGGCCCAGTAGGATTACTGGGATAATATTTTATTCCTAAAACGTAGATGGTCAGAAAAGGAAGTAGAGTCCTTTGGATCTGTTCAGAAATAAAGTGACCGAATTATAGGCAGTTATTTTGTTCATCAACAAGGCGAAAAACGCAGACATAGCCGTAGCTATGGCGAGTATTTTCAACGCAGTTGCTGGGCAAAAGAACCCATAGAAATGG
>JBDNGW010000190.1:0-2839 GCA_041689735.1 Leeuwenhoekiella sp.
ATGTGCAAATTGCCTGTCCCGCGGCTGTATCCCATTCCATAGTTGGGGCAAAGCGAGGATATTGATCGGCTTGTCCCTCAGCTACCATACAAAGTTTTAAAAAACTTCCTTTAGATATGGTTTCTACCTTCCCGTGTTCCTTTTCCAGGGAAGCAATATATTCCTCGGTTTCAGGAGATAGATGAGATTTACTGGCTACTACGGTATAAGGTTTGTTGTTTATGGTTTGTTGTTTTGTGTTTGTTGTTTGTTGTTCGTAGCTCGTAGTTAGAGGAAGTTTTTTGGCCGTCTTTATTATTTCCTCCAGGCTTGAAAATTCAATTAGTCCTTTTACTTTGTACGATCCGATTTCTTTGGAGGCAAAATATAGTTCGTGCTGTGCGGGTACATAGATGACTCCAAGCACCGGTTTCTGATCTTCCACCAGGGCTATATTCACTGTAAACTCTCCATTTTTTTTAATAAACTCTTTGGTACCATCTATAGGATCTACAATCCAGAGTTTCTTCCAGGTCTTTCGTTCCTCATAAGAAAGGTGTTTGCCTTCTTCTGAGAGCACTGGGATATCGGTATCCTTTAAATAAGACATAATGATATTGTGGGACGCCAAATCTGCTTTGGTTAGTGGGGAATCATCACCTTTAAAATCTACTTCAAAATCTTCATTTTTGTAGATTTCCATGATGCGCTTCCCGGCTTCCAAAGAGGCTTTTATTGCAATTTCTAATAGTTGGGTCAAATTTCTTGTATTTTTTTTATTTGTTCTTTTTATGAATTTTTCAATTTTTATAGTTTTTTTGGTTCGTTTTATATTCTCAGCAACTTTTCGAAGTTTCACCTATCAATACTGGATACTTTTCTATTAAGTCTGTTATCCTTTTTTTTATATATTGATAACATTTATGAAAAACTACTTGAGAGTGCTAAATTAATTACTTTTGCTATTATTACAATTTCACCTGCTTATAATTTTTACTATTCTCCAAAAACCATTTATAAGTTCTCTCAATCCCGTCTTCTAAATCAGTTGAGGCTTCCCAACCTTGCTTTTGCATTTTATCAACATTCATTAATTTTCGAGGGGTGCCGTCCGGTTTTGAACTATCCCAAATAATATCTCCTTTGTGGCCAACTATCTTTTGGATGGTTTCTGCCAATTCCTTAATCGTAAGGTCTGTTCCAGTTCCCACATTATAAAGGTTTTCTGTTAGTTTATTTTCCAAAGCGAAACAAACTGCATCTGCCAAATCGTCCACAAATAGAAACTCCCTCATTGGAGAACCGCTACCCCACAGTTTTACCTGAGCATTGTTGTTATTCTTTGCTTCGTGAAATTTACGAATCATCGCCGGTAAAACGTGTGAAGTTTCTAAATCGAAATTATCGTGTGTACCATATAAATTGGTAGGCATAAGGCTCACGTAATCTTTTCCAAATTGTTTTCTTATGGCTTCGCAAGCTTTTACTCCGGCTATTTTTGCTATAGCATACCACTCATTGGTAGGTTCTAGGCTGTCCGTAAGTAAATACTCTTCTTTTAAAGGCTGCGGCGCGTGTTTGGGGTAGATACAAGAGCTTCCTAAGAAGATAAATTTTTCAACATTGTACTTATGGGAAAAATCGATTAGATTATTTTGGATTTGCAAATTTTCCATCAGGAATTGATAGGGGTATTCGCTATTGGCAAGTATTCCTCCTACGCGCGCTGCAGCGTCGATGACTACATCGGGTTGTTCTTTTTTGAAGAATTCGTTTACGGCTTGCTGGTTGCGGAGGTCGAGTTCTGCGGAGGTGTGTCCGATGAGGTTTGTGTAGCCGTTGGAGGAGAGGTTGCGCCAGATGGATGAGCCTACCATTCCTCGGTGGCCGGGGATGTATATTTTTGAGTTTTTATGCATGATTCACAAAAGAGTTTTTATTTACCACAGAGGTCACTGAGGACACCGAGGGGTGTTCGAGTTGCTCACTGTTTTTATTTACCACAGAGATCACAGGGGACACAGAGGGGTGTTCGGGTTGCTCACTTTATTGTTCATCGCATCTGTGCTGACCTTAGCGTCTGTAGATTTCACGGGAATTTTTTGTTTTTTAATTTCTAAAGCGTTTGAAACCATTTTTCAGGAGTGTTTCATTGAAATTGATTAAAAGGCCTAGTGTTTTATCGCTTAATTTTAAGTATGTTATTATTTGAGCTTTGTGAATGGGGGCAATTTTTTCTACGGATTTTAATTCAATGATGATTTCACTTTCGACTAGTAAATCCAGTCGTAATTTAGAATCTAACATATTACCTTTATATTGAATTGGTAATTCAACTTGTCTTTGAACTTTCAATCCTAATTGTATTAATTCGAAGTAAAGACACTCTTCGTAAACAGATTCTAACAGTCCAGGTCCTATTTCACGGTGAACATCTATTGCAGCCCTTAAAATGAGACCACTTATTTCATTCGTTCTTCAATCATCCTCACTTTATAAATAAATACTCTGTGCCCTCCGTTCAATCATCCTCACTTCGTAAAAAAACAACTCTGTGACCTCCGTGTTCCCTGTGGTAAAGTCTTACTCAAAGTAGTTTAATGTTTCATACCCACCATCCTTCAAGAATTGATCTTTTTGCATGAGTTTGACATCATTCTTCATCATATCGCTCACAAGTTCATTTAGCGAATATTCAGGTTCCCAGCCGAGTTTATTCTTTGCTTTTGAGGCATCACCGATTAAGAGATCCACTTCAGTAGGGCGGAAGTACTTTGGATCAACGTTCAGAATTTCTTTTCCGACCTCTAATTTAAAACCGTCATTTGAGCAGGATTTAATAAATGCTTTTTCATCCACA
>JBDNGW010000191.1:0-5414 GCA_041689735.1 Leeuwenhoekiella sp.
CGATAAACCAGGTTTCAAATTCCTTATCCTCACTATCATGACCCAGCAGCTGTAGCGCTTTGTTATAATCTCCATTAGCTTGATGTGCGGTTTTTTTAGCTATAGCGGTATCACAGTTGGTATTTGTAATCAGGGCTTCTTCAATAGCGGATTCGCTCAACGCCGGAAATTGCAGCAACTGGCAACGCGATTTGATTGTATCGATAATACGGTCTTCATCTTCTGCGATCAATATGAAAACGGTCTTGTTGGGCGGTTCTTCAATTAATTTAAGCAACTTATTTGCGGCCGCGGTATTCATTTTTTCTGCCATCCAAATGATCATTACCTTATAGCCGCCTTCATAACTTTTCAGCGAGAGTGTTTTTACGATGTCAAGCGCTTCGTTAACTGAGATCAAGCCTTGTTTCTTTTCAATTCCTATATGCTGATACCATTCAAAAAGACTTCCAAAGGAATTTTTTGCTACAAAATCGCCCCATTCCTTCAAAAAATAGTTAGAAACAGGATTTTTTTTAACGTCTTCTGTAATGGCTACAGGAAAAGCAAAATGAAGATCAGGGTGAGAAAGGTGCTTGAATTTGGCATTACAGGATAGCGTTCCACCGGCATTCTCGCCACCGGTGTTGTTGCAGATTAAATACTGTGCATATGCAATGGACATGGGAAGCACACCGCTGCCGCTTTTACCTATGAAAAGCTGGGCGTGCGCCACACGGTTACCATCTACACTGCTTGTAAGATGTTTCTTAATAAATTCCTGACCTATAATATCACTAAATTGCATGGGTCAAATATAATAGAATTGTAATGGTTTGTTTAAAGGCATCTGTTATATTTGTTTTACTGAACAGAACTTTTTTTTTCAAGGTCTGTAGTCATACTCAAGCGTAAAAGTCATTATTAAGACGGAAAGCGCGTTAGGATTATAATAAAGCCAAAATCAACCTGATCAAAGACAATAAAAAACCAGATTTTAAATGAAAACGATTGACGATTTTAATTTTAAGGACAAAAAAGCACTTATTCGCGTAGATTTTAATGTGCCACTTAACGATGATCACGAGGTAACAGACGCTACACGTATAGAAGCTGCAAAGCCTACAATAACAAAAATTCTTAAAGACGGTGGTTCTGCTGTGCTGATGTCACATCTGGGCAGGCCAAAAGCTAAGGAGTCAGAATTCTCGCTGAAAAATATAGTAGATAAGGTATCAGAAGTTCTGGGCGTCAAGGTAAAATTTGTGAGCGATTGTGTAGGTGAACAAGCAGAAAATGCCGCAAAGAACCTCAAACCGGGAGAAGTTTTGTTGCTTGAGAACCTACGCTATCACAAGGAAGAAGAAAAAGGAGATAAGGATTTCGCCAAAAAGCTTTCAAAATTGGGCGATATTTATGTGAATGATGCCTTTGGAACCGCACATCGTGCTCATGCTTCAACCACGGTTGTAGCACAATTTTTTCCAAAGAAAAAATGTTTTGGCTACTTGATCGAACAGGAAATAGAAAGCCTTGACAAAGTATTGCACCACAGTGAGAAACCCGTTCTGGCCATTCTGGGTGGGGCAAAAGTTTCTTCAAAGATTACGGTGATCAAAAATATACTTGACAAAGTGGATGAGCTTATACTGGGCGGCGGTATGGCCTACACTTTTATAAAGGCTCAGGGCGGCAAAATAGGAAGTTCTATATGTGAAGATGATCTACAAGATCTGGCCTTGGAGATCTTAAAACAAGCGAAAGAGAAGAATGTAAATGTTCATTTACCGGTAGATGTAATTGCTGCAGATGCCTTTTCAGAATTCGCCAATACCCAGGTAGAAGATATTTATAAGATAGCAGACGGCTGGCAAGGTCTTGATGCTGGACCAAAAAGTCTGGAGAATTTTGCCGAAGTCGTGAAAAAAAGCAAAACCATACTATGGAATGGCCCGCTGGGTGTTTTTGAAATAGAGCCTTTTTCCAAAGGCACCATAAAACTCGGGGAAGCAATTGCAGATGCTACTGCTAATGGCGCTTATTCTCTAGTAGGAGGTGGCGACAGTGTTGCGGCCGTAAAAGAATTCGGCTTTGAGGATAAAGTGAGCTATGTTTCCACTGGAGGTGGGGCAATGTTGGAAATGCTTGAGGGCAAGACGTTACCGGGAATAGCTGCCATAGAAGATTAAATATAGTACAAACGAATACATCCACTTTTGGCCACACATAAAACGATTTATAAAATAGGTCTTGGTTGCCTATGCAGTTTGCTGTCCTATACGAGCAGTATTGCCCAAGAAAAGGAGAATAACATCTTTGAATCACCTCGTAAGGAGGTGGTTAGATATGGTGATTCTACCGTGCAGTACAGAGATTTTAAGGATCTGCACAGTGATGTGAAAGCGAACCTTATACTTGAGAAAATCAAGGAAGGCGATTCAATGGTTTATCAGTTGGATGATGATTCTTACGCTGCGGCCTTAGATTCTAAATGGATAGAAGAGTTCACTACGGAAACCCTATACGATTCAATCACTGAAATGGTGCAGGATCAGGATATTGGTGAAGTGGAATATGCTGAATTGCCGACGGACACCTTGAAGAAAAGACTCGAGCGCTTGAGCGCCACTACTCCGTTCAATATTGAATACAATCCCTATCTAGAACGGGTCATAAAGAATTACCTGAAGCGTCATAGGCCTACTATGGAACGGCTTATGGGATTAAGTCAGTTTTATTTTCCAGGTTTTGAGGAAACCTTGGACAAACACAACCTTCCGCTTGAACTTAAGTATCTGGCCCTGGTGGAATCTGCTTTGCGGCCACGGGCACAATCACGTGCCGGAGCGACAGGTATGTGGCAATTCATGTACGCGACGGCCAAAATTCATGATCTCGAGATCAATTCTTACGTAGATGAACGTATGGATCCCGTGCGCTCTACCGAAGCTGCCAGCGAATATCTGGCCAGATTGTACGAGATGTTTGGCGATTGGGATCTTGCCCTGGCATCCTATAATTCGGGCCCGGGGAATGTTTCAAAAGCAATACGTCGTAGTGGTCATAAAAATTACTGGAATTTAAGACCGTACCTTCCCCGGGAAACCGCTGGTTATGTCCCGGCTTTTTTCGCTTTTATTTACATCTTTGAATACGCTAAGGAGCACGGTTATAATCCAGAACCGCCACAATTTAACTATTTTCTCACGGATACCGTTCATATAAAACAGACGATCAGTCTGGGAAATGTTTCAGAATTTACAGGCGTGCCACTTGCGCAATTGGAATATTTAAACCCAATTTACAAGCTCAATATCATCCCAAAAACAGATGATAATAAATACGCGCTGCGACTTCCGAGGGAAGATGTTGGCAAGTTTGTTTACAACGAGGACGCTATTTATGCGACGGTAAAAGCGGAAGAAGATGAACGCGAAAAAACACTGCCAGAACTGTTAGAAGAAGCTGCTGGAGTCAATTATAGAGTAAAAAGTGGCGATTTTCTAGGAAAAATAGCCCAACGATATGGTGTGGGCATTTCTCAAATAAAACAATGGAACAACTTGAGGTCCAATAAATTGAGAATAGGCCAGCGGCTGCTCATTTATCCCACTAAAACCTCTGCACGTGCACAGGCAGACAGTAACTAAGAGCGTATTTAAATTGACTTCTTTTTGATTTCCTTTGCGATAACTATTGGGATTATGAACCGTAGCGTTGTCTAAAAATGGGCGAATATCCCATTATTTCCAAATTTTTATACGTAGCCAAAACCACAAATTGAAAAAAATATTTCTGAATTTACCCTGTTTGCTATGGCAAAGTAGACAGGTTTAAACGAGTTCCAACTTCACCATTCTTATTTCTTAATAATTAGTACCTATTTCGGTAAAAAAAATAGGTGAATCGATTTTATGGCTTTGGTGGCGATTTAGTATCGTTTTGGAACGATTTTAGTAGTATGTGAATTGAATAAAATCCATCGCTTACAACTAAGTGCTTGTTTGAACTGACTTCTTTTTGATTTCCAGTGTTTTGTGAACCGTGGCGTTGTCTAAAGATTGGCGAATATCTCGATATTCTCAAACTTTTATACGTAGCCAGAACCACAGAATAGTGAAAATCACTTTGAACAGACTTCAAACAAGCTCTAACTAAACAACAATCTATTATGCAAAAACTACTTTTGGCCATTTTTTTATGCGCGGCCCTAATTTCCTGTGATGACAAACCAAACAGGCGCATTCTCAGTAGTTCTTCTGGTGGTCTCAACAATCTTACGGTAGTTATGCCAAATGAACTCTGGCAGGGAAGTCTGGGGGAAACCGTTAGGGCTAAACTCGCCGGTGCCGTTGAAGGTCTACCACAAGTGGAACCCTTATTTGACATTAGCCAGATGCCAGCAGAAGCATTTACAGGCTTTATGCGTAAACAACGTACTTTTCTGAGCATACAAAAAAGCGATTCCACAGATCTTGAAATTGTAAAAAACCCTTACGCCAAGCCACAGACCGGGATCATTATTAAAGGGCCAAGCGTTAATGCGATCATAGATTTGATCAAAAAAGATAGCGCTACCATTGTCAATACTTTTAAGAATACAGAGCGACAGGAAAAGTTGCGCCGTGTAAATCTATCCCCTCAGGAAGATGATATGCTACGTAAGAATTTTGGCATTTCCATGAAATTTCCCGACGCTTACCGTTATGCGGAAACTAAAGATGATTTCTTTTGGATTCGGAAAGATGTCCCCAACGGCGATATGAATATTACCGTTTATGAAGTACCGTTTTCCGTAATAGATAAAGACACGAATACTATTGCTGCAATTATTAATATGCGAGACAGTATAAGTGGTGAAAACATCCTGACTGACGAGGATACCCGTTTTAGAACAGAGCCGGCATACGCGCCTTATCTTAAAAAAGCGACCGTTGATGGAAAACCTGCATGGGAAACCAAAGGAACCTGGGACGTAAAGGGAAGATTTATGGCAGGTCCCTTTGTAAATTATGCCATTAAAGATGAGAAAAACAAGCGTTATCTGGTGCTGGAAGGATTTGTTTTTAAACCTTCTTCAAGCAAGAGGGACAATATGTTTGAACTGGAATCCATATTGAGATCAGTTCATTTTATTGAACAGAAATAAATAAAGGGGAAGGCGTTCCATAATAGATTCTCGATTTTTATTAGGTTGAGGAAGGATTTCGAGTAAAAGCGGTAAAAGCGGTAAAAGCAGTAAAAAAGTAAAGCAGTAAAAGCGGTAAAATCAGTAAGAAAGTAAAAGCAGTAAAAGGGGTCACATAAAAAACTTGGGGATTAAGGATTAACTTTGTTAAAAAAAAGTTGATAAATCCTCTTTCTATATTTCTACCTGAATCCCTATTAAATCACTTTGACTTGTTAGAAGTTAAAGAATTATGTGAAGCCTCTAG
>JBDNGW010000192.1:0-4661 GCA_041689735.1 Leeuwenhoekiella sp.
AAAGGGAGTCCTGCTGAATCGTTGCTTTCTCATTGACCGGCACGCCAATTCTTGGTGCGTCCTCTTCGCGGTTCTCCAGATTTTCTGGTTTGAGTTCAGAAGCTTCCGGAATTTCTTTTGGTTTATCGTCTTCATCTGTGGCAAAAAAGTCCTCTTCGATCTGTGGAAGGGGTATACCTTCAATTTCAGCCAATTCATAGGGCGGGTCGCCTTTAAAAATATCTTCTTTATTGAGAAATTGCTCATCGCCACGCCACTTGAGACCAGGATAGGTGCGTTCTGCCTTGGGAAATTTGGAAAGTGGATAGGTTTTTCCGGCGACATCTTTCAGCTTGGTGACCACATCGATCTCATCACCGTCAAAATCTATTTTTATGGAAGCTCTTTTCCCTTTATCAATGGCTTGTAATTCGCCATCTTCAGAGCGCTGGTACATAATACTTTCCGCATTGGTGATGATATCGATCTGATGAAGCTTATTGTCGGCAAAAAGACCATAAAGGGTTTTTCCCTTAATTTGATTATAACCTACATCATTGGGATCGTTTGATAAGGGAATGGAATCTTTCTGTGCGATAAACGCATTGTCAAAAACCTTTAGGGAATCCAGTTTTTCGGTCTTCGGGTCGTTTATAAGATGTATGGTATCGCCGGTCATCTGGCTGCGGCCGTTCCATAAAATGGGATTGCCCAGCATCTTTGTAAGTCCTGTTTTTTGATCGCTTACCAGTGAGTCACTTTTTCCGCTTAGGTCTTTTTTGAAGATGCGCACATTGGGATATGCCCTAACAATGCGTTCATCGGGTTTGCCTGTGATCACCAATCGGTTACCGTGTATATAAATGCTGTCATTCTCCTGTTTTGTAATCGCAACCGCCCGTTTAGTGATAAAAACGGAATCTTTTGCCCGATAAACTTCGGCATAATGGCCTTTGATCACACTGCTGTTTGCGGTGTCTATAACCCTAATATTATTGGTGGCCGAAGCAAAATCGTTATTTCGGTCGAAGTAAAGACTATCGCCATAAACCGTCCGGTTATCATAATCAATACGCGAATTTTTCACGAAGTACCCCATATCGTTGTGGGTGTCATAAAAGCCACGTTCGCAGTATACCACGCTGCTGTCACTGGTTATGGTGGTAGGGCCGTAGAGATAGGCGTGCCCTGGATTTGAATAATAATCCAACTGCTCACTGTCTATAACATATTCGGGATTGGTAAGAACCACGTCCTGAATAAAGGAGTATTTGTCCTGCTCCATAAAATAGCGGCCTATTTTACTTACGACTGTACTTGCGGTATCTTTTAAAGTGCCCCCGGAACGGTAAAAAGCTTCCTGCTTGATACGGTCCATATAGAGCGTATCTGTAGTCAACGTGGCGGTAGGGCTTTTCATATCTACCTCGCCTGAAGCGTAGGCAAACTGGGTGTCGCCGTTATATTCCGCGTAGCGACTGGTCATAATTATGGTGTCGCCCTGGTTGATGCGCACATTTCCATAGGCTTTTACAAAATTCTCAGCCTTATACTGAAATGCGAGATCACACCACATTTTTACACCCTCATGTTGAATATAAACCTGGGAATCTACCATACGCATAATGAGCGCGCCTGGATATTTGGCCTCGTTGATTTCCTCAATATCAGACTCGATCCTGATCTCTTTTCCCTGTTTAGGTTCTTCCTGCGCCCAAAGGGACAGCGGAAGGCATAGAAAAAGAAGGGAAATAAATATTTTAGAACTAAAGGGCATCATGAAATTTGTGCAAAGATAACGGAAAAAGTGCCCCGTAGCGTATTTGGGAGAATGGGATTGTTATAACTTCAACCCATAACTTCCTTAATTTCTTTTTTAAGATATTCCAGCGCAACTAGAGAAGGGGCCGTCCTTTCCATAAGTTCGGTCAAAATAGCCTGGCGCAGTTCGTTAGCCGAAGTGATTCTATCCCCATTTCCCTGCTGCCTAATGAGCTGAATGGTTCCGTTTTTAGCCGATTTTATGATATTCCACAGTTCATCGCTCATATAAATCTGCTGAGAGAGATTGTGCTCAAATTCCTGTTCAATACTGAATATAAGCTGCTGCTCATAACTGCTTTTGTTTTCGCTTTCAGGGGTAATGCGAATGAGGAGTTGGCTGGGTTTTATGCGCTCCAGAAACAGGGTAAGGCGCTCATAGGCTTGTAAACGAACCGGCAACGTGTCGGCTTGACTGTCCTTTTGCAGGAGAAAACGACGCCGTCCGTCTTCATTTTTAATAAAAGCATTAAAAAAATAATAAGCAAGTAGCCCCACGACCAGTGCTGGGCTCAAGGCGATAAGTAATTGTATTAGGAGGTCTTCCATTTCGATTTTTATATTTGTCACGCTATATTTAGTAGCGTACTTCCTCGTTTTGTTCGGCTTTAATCACTTCTTTTTCCTCTTTTTTCATATTGTAATTACCTCCCAGCATATCACAATCCCTAAGCGCCTGCATGCTTACATAGGGTACTTTTACTTTATGATAGCCAAAGGAACTGGCCAAAGTCTGGGCCAGATTTTTGTCGCCCAGGTTTAGATCAACATCTTCCATGGTCATCTGGCAGGGATGCTCATAACCACATGCATGCGTGATATCAAGCAGCTCTTTTCTGAAGTTTTTAAAGTAAAATTGTGCCCTTACCGCTTTAAGTTCGACGTTGATCCCAGCCTGCAACCATTTGTTCTGTGTAGCAACGCCTGAAGGGCAGGTATTGGTGTGACATACTTTGGCCTGGATACAGCCCACCGCCATCATGGCCTCGCGTGCCACATTGATCACATCTACACCCATGGCAAAGGCCATAGATGCCTGTGCGGGCAATCCCAGCTTACCGGCGCCTATAAAAACGATGCGCTGCGTGAGGTGATGGTCTTTAAAAAGCCTGTATATATCACTAAAGGCATAAACCCAAGGCAGGGCGACATGATCTGCAAAACTAGGTGGGGCAGCGCCGGTGCCGCCCTCTCCGCCGTCTATGGTGATAAAATCCGGACCTTTACCGGAATTGACCATAATATCGGCCAGTTCGCGCCATTGATCCAGTTTACCTATTGCTGCTTTAATGCCCACCGGAAGTCCTGTGGCCTCAGCGAGCTCTTCAATGAATTTCATGAGTTCCTTAACGCCATGAAAAGCCGAATGGGTAGAAGGGGAGAGCACATCTTTACCAAGGGGGACATGACGTATTTCCGAAATTTCCTTGGTAATTTTTGATGCGGGCAGCACGCCTCCTTTGCCGGGTTTAGCGCCCTGCGAAAGCTTGATCTCAATAGCACGTATCTGAGGGTTGTTCTCAACCAGTTTTTTAAGCTTTTCCAAAGAGAAATTGCCATTATCATTGCGAACCCCAAAATAACCGGTACCAATCTGAAAAACGATATCCGCCCCTTTTTTATGGTATGGGGAAACACCACCTTCGCCGGTGTTGTGATACGCGTGTGCCTGCTTGCAGCCTAAGTTCAACGATTCAATCGCACGAGCAGATAGCGATCCAAAACTCATGGCGGATACATTGATGATCGAAGAGGGCCTAAAGGGTCTGCGCCGCTTATTGTAGGTACCCATTATTTTTGCACAGGGCAGAAAATAAGGGTCTTTTTCATTGGGATGGCCTTCTTCCACTTTAAAGACCATCATCGCATTGTTTATAAAAATATAGTTGGGCACATAAATGTCCCTTTCGGTGCCAAAACCTTCATAATTGTTCTCATTTTTTGCCGAAGCATAAATCCAGCCACGTTCCATACGGTTAAAGGGCAGTTCTTCGTGGTTATTTGCCACGATATACTGACGCAGTTCAGGCCCGATGCTTTCGAGCATATAACGAAAATGCCCCACTATGGGAAAGTTATGGGTAATAATGTGCTTTTTATTAAAGAAAACATCCCTTATGGCGAGTGCTATTAAAGCGATAATTATCCATGCCCACCAGGGAATACTTATTATAAAATCCAATGTTTCCTGCATTATTTAAAATGTTGACGTGTTAAGACAAATCTAATGTGGCGTATTGTGCAGACGCAGATTTTGGTCAAGTCGTGGCAAAAAATAATTGCATAGCCGTAGCTACGGAATTATTTTTTAATGAAGAGATGGCCAAAAAGATGTCTTGCATTATACGTCGGCTTATGCTTACCTCAACACTAGGTTAGACGTGGCAAGATACGGGTTAAAAGGACAATAAAGCAGGACAGGAGAGAGATTCAACGAATACATTCAAAAGAACATTTTACCGCTGATTTTTTTAAAAACCATAGTTAAAAAGGAAACAATTTTACAGATTTTCACGGATTTCTACGGAGTCTCCTTTCTCAATTTCACTAGTAAAGCGTCCCGTTGCCGTTTTCTATTTTTTGCCGAATTAAAAAAAGGTATTGATATTCCTGCCGAAATAGCTCCCACTGCAATCGTACCAGCTCCGATAAGATCTCCGATAGCGCCTCCCAAACCTTCGTTGTCGTTTTTGGCAATGGCCACAATTCCGAGAGTTGTCACTAAGGATCTGTTTAGAAATAACCTGCCCATTTCTATGGGTTCTTTTGCCCAGCAACTGCGTTGAAAATACTCGCCATAGCTACGGCTATGTCTGCGTTTTTCGCCTTGTTGATGAACAAAATAACTGCCTATAATTCGG
>JBDNGW010000193.1:0-3928 GCA_041689735.1 Leeuwenhoekiella sp.
CGAATTATAGGCAGTTATTTTGTTTGACCACAAGGCGAAAAACGCAGGCATAGCCGTAGCTATGACGAGTATTTTCAACGCAGTGGGCGAGCAAAAGAACAAGTAGAAACGGGCAGGTTATTTCTATACAGATCCTTAGGTATTTACGCAATCTATTAAAAAATTACATATAAGCTTAACAAACTACAGTTACATCAATATAAAATCGCCCACACCTACCCATCCCTCCCAGAAAAGCATAAATGCATACTTTTATTTTACAATAACTATTACTTAAAAAAATCATCCCTCCACCATTATCCCACTAATAACAATCAACGCATCATTTAAACCCCTCTAAAAACAATCACACCATAAGATTATTTTCACAAGCAGTATCCCATAAGTGCAACCTAAGCTTCAGCGAACAGTCCTTAAATTACCATTCTTATTTTATGCTCAAACAGCTGGTTTCCCTTTTCTTTATTTGCTACAGTAACCTCCTTTTCGCTCAGAAAACAACGGGAAAAGTCTATAATGCCACGGGCGTATTAGAAGATGTTTATGTGCAGAACAGTACCAGCGGAGAATCACAATATACTGGCAAAACCGGCGATTTTTCCCTGAATGCGGAAGTGGTCGATTCCCTCGTTTTTACCGCGCTGTTTTATGCAACCCAGAAGTTAGAGATAAAACCATATCAACTTAGCGAAGTTTGGGTTGTAGAGCTCAAAGAAAATTTAAATCAACTAGATGAAGTGCAGCTTTCTGCCAGCGGTCTCAAGGAGATAAATATGACCGAAACTTCTGACGGGATTTTAGAATCCTTTCAGGAAGAGTATAAGGCCAATCCGGGTAAATATGGGCAAGGGGCAAGCGGAAATATTGGGTGGATCATCGGCAAAGCGATCAGCCTGTTTAAGAAGAAAGGTTCAAAGGAAAAAGCGGGTTTAATAAACTATGAGCAACTGGTGGAACTGTTTGAAACCACAAACCTATTTGATGAAGAATTACTATCGCAACAGTTCAAAATCCCAAAGGAAAACCACGCTCTTTTTCTAGAGTTTTGCATCACCAAAAACATAGATGTCGATTTGCTGGCAGAAGACAAGCATTTTCAACTGCTGGATCGTTTGGTTACTTACAACCCGAGTTCGATGTAAGATAATAAAGTGTTGAAAATGGTCATTTCGAGTGATTTTTGTAAAAAATTGTATCGAGAAAGGTCATATTCAATCGAAAAATGTAGATCTCGATATAAAACTCTTTCAGAATTTCACTCGATCTGACACATTTTTCTTAGCTCGAACTTACATTTATAGTAAAGAATTTAGAGGGCTTTTGGATAAATCGGCCAATTAGCACCTATTATTGACCTTTTGAGGTTGATTTTCGCCAAAGGCAATAATAAAAGTACTTCTGTACGGGCAGTTGCCAGAAACTCGTTAATTTCGCAGAGCGAAAGAAAAGCTCGATTTTAAAGTTGATTTTTGGCTCGATTTAATCATTTTTCGCACCGTCATAAAATACAAAAGCATGAGATATTTATTTCTTATGGTAGGTTTGTTGCTTACCACAAGTTCCTTTGGCCAGATTTATGATCCCGTGGACTGGGTGACTTCGGTTGAAAAGACAAACGATTCTACGTATACACTTATCGCCACCGCAACAATTGAGGACGGTTGGCATTTGTACTCTCAGGATGTTCCAGACGGTGGCCCAATTGCAACAGAATTCAGCTATAAAGAATCGGAAGATTACGATCTTTTTGGAGAAACCATCGAGGAGGAGGGCAATACCATACAAGATCCCGTTTTTGAAATGGAGATCACTTATTTTGAAGATGAGGTCGATTTTCGTCAGCAGATCAGATACAATGGCGCGCCCATAAAAGTAACTGGCGAGGTTACTTTTATGGTGTGTGATGATGAACGCTGCCTAGCGCCCAACACTGAAGTACTGATATTCAAGCTTCCCGGTTATATAGAAACGGGAACAAGTATTGGTATGGCTGTGGCGCAGGATAACACAAAAAAAACAGCGGCCACCACAAACATAAAAGATACGGCAGCGGCAAGTGCCACCGCACCGAAAAAAGACCGCGATCTGCTGCGTATTTTTATCATCGCTTTTCTATCTGGTTTTGCTGCGTTGCTTACACCTTGTGTGTTCCCGATGATTCCCATGACGGTGAGTTTTTTTACTAAACAGAGTAAAAACCGCGCTAAAGGTATAAGCAATGCGATTATTTACGGCCTTTCCATCATTGTAATTTACGTGCTTTTGGGCAGCTTGGTCACCTTGATTTTTGGTGCAGATTCGCTCAATGCGCTTTCGACAAATGTGTGGTTCAACCTTATATTTTTTGTGATCCTAGTGATTTTTGCAGTGTCTTTTATGGGCGCTTTTGAAATTATGCTGCCCAGTTCATGGAGTACAAGAATTGATTCCCAAGCAGATCGCACTGGTTTTGTGGGCATCTTTTTTATGGCGCTGGCGCTGGCAATCGTGTCGTTTTCCTGTACTGGACCCATCGTGGGCACGTTGCTGGTAGAAGCCGCGAGTACTGGTGGGATTGCTCCCGTGGTGGGGATGCTTGGTTTTTCGATGGCCATTGCCATTCCGTTTGCGCTTTTTGCCGCTTTCCCCGGTTGGTTGAATTCCTTGCCAAAAAGCGGTGGCTGGCTCAATACGGTAAAAGTGGTGTTGGGTTTTCTGGAACTTGCTCTTGCTTTTAAATTCCTGTCCAATGCAGATCTCGTCATGCAATATCATCTGCTGGAACGGGAAACTTTTCTAGCAATTTGGATCGCTATTTTTGTGGTGCTTTCGCTCTATTTGTTCGGAAAAATCACCCTGCCGCACGATTCGCCCTTGCCCCATATTTCGGTGGGCCGTTTAAGTCTGGGGTTATTGACATTGGCGTTTACGATTTATATGATTCCCGGTCTTTGGGGAGCGCCCCTGCAGTGGATCAGTGGTTTCCCGCCGCCATTGCAATACAGTGAGAGTCCGTATGGCGTGGGCAATAGTCAGGGCGGTGCCGCGCTTAATGCACCAGAACTTCCCGAAGGAGCCGAGTTGGGCCCTTATGATATTCCCACGTTTAAAGATTATGATAATGGAATGGCCTATGCCAAAAAAGTCAATAAACCAGTAATGCTTGATTTTACGGGTTATGCTTGCGTAAATTGTCGTAAAATGGAAGAACGCGTATGGTCAGACCCGCACATTTTGGAGATTCTCAAAAATAAGGTCGTACTCATTTCTTTGTATGTTGATGATAAGCGCGATCTGCCCAAAAATGAAATGTATACCTCGACCAGCGGAAAAGAAATAACTACCGTAGGCGGAAAGTGGAGCGATTTTCAGATCGAAAAATATAGGGCCAATGCCCAGCCCTATTATGTCCTTCTAGATCATAACGGAAATAATCTAAACGTCCACATCGCCTATAATCCAGATGTGGAGGAATATCTGGCCTGGTTACGGGAAGGGATTGGTAATTTCTGAAAAATATATTTTGAAGGGCTTTCAATTATTACGGAATTCTAATAATCGCTTTTTGGGCGTTTCCCTGCGGGTCGGGCTTCCTGCCGGCAGGCACGTCCGTTGCAATCTTTTTGCTCGTTCCTCTCAAAAAGGATTGCTGCCTTTGCCGGCAGGCAGGTCCGCTTCAATCCCTAACGCGGAATTTAGTTGTGTTACTTTAAATTGTTTTTGGGCGTTTCCCTTCGGGTCGGGCTTTCCGTTTCAATCTTTTTGTTCGTTCCTCTCAAAAAGGATTTCCGCTTCAATCCCTAACGCAGATTAGAGAATAATGATAAAAATGTGTCGATAATGGAGGGGATATTGCTGTTCTTGACTTTTTACATTAATTTTTTGGGCGTTCCCCTGAAAAAGGGTCGGGCTTTGCGTTGCAATCTTTTTGTTCGTTCCTCTCAAAAAG
>JBDNGW010000194.1:0-3184 GCA_041689735.1 Leeuwenhoekiella sp.
AAAAGTGCCACACTTACCGAAGCATTATCATCGGCACCATTCCAGATAGAATCGCCATCCACCGGCTCGCCCACCCCGTCGTGATCGTGATGACCGCTAAAGAGAACATATTCCTTTTTCAGTTGGGCGTCTGTTCCTTCCGCCTTGGCCACAACATTTGCCGAGGGATAATCAAACCGGTTTACTTTAAGATCAAGTGAAACCGTGGCACCGCTTTTTTTAAGTACATCTGCCCATTTTTGAGTTACTAAAATTACGGGAGGTTCATTAACAGAACCTTGTTCGGTCTCGTCAATCGCATAAGTCCCTTCTTCCATACCGTGGCCAAAAAAGCCGATCTCAGCTTGTGCCGTACTATCGGCGACCAGAATTACTGCTTTTGCACCTTGCTTTACCAATTGACCCGCCTGTTGACTAATGGCGGAAAGTGCGTAACGGTAAACCCAAAGACTCATCCCTTCTACGGGCATTGGCGATGGTGGCATTAATCGGGTGGCGATTACTCTACCGGAATAAGATGTGGTCGTATCCTCCAAGATTTCCAGCCAAAGGATCGGCGTTTCCAGTTTTGCTTCCGTAGGATCAGTAATCCAGACATCTTTCCATAATGCAAGGGAATTTCCATTAATGCTAACTGTGCTTGAAGAATCTACAACACGGCGCTTCAAATTAAAAAATTGAAAGTACGTGCCGTCATCACCTGCTGGTTTCAGTCCCGCTTCCTGTGCCCGTTGCGCCACCCAGGCCGCTGCCCGCAATTCATCAAGCGTTCCCGCCCTACGCCCACGCATGGAATCGCTGGCGAGAGTGAACAAGTCTGATTTTAATTCGGTAGATTTTATAGCGTCAAGGGCCGGTGGTAAATTGTCCTGTTTTTGGCCAAAAATCGGTTGCAAAGTGGCAAAAATCAGTATCATAATGGCAATTTTTAGCCTAAAAAAAGTATTGAAAATATTATTTTCTGAAAGGTTTAAATTTATCATGGGTAATTAATTGGTTAGGTTCAAAAAGGCTTTCTTCGGAAAAAGAACAAGCCGTATGATTAAAATACTAAAAAAACCACTGACTGAAATAAAAAACCGGCTAAAATACAAACGATCAAAACTGGGTTTTTTTTGCAATAAAAAGGCCAGGATTTAAATCCTGGCCTTTTACTTAAAACAAAATTCTAAAATTCTAGATTTTCTCATTTACATCCCAAGCTTCAAGATGTTGCGCGACGCGCTGTACAAATTGGCCGCCCAGTGCACCGTTTACAACTCTATGATCGTAGGAATGCGAAAGGAACATTTTATGGCGGATACCTATAAAATCACCTTCAGGCGTTTCAATGACCGCCGGCACTTTACGAATGGCACCCAGTGCAAGGATTGCCACTTGCGGCTGATTGATAATGGGCGTTCCCATCACACTGCCAAAGGTTCCCACATTAGTCACCGTATAAGTTCCACCTTGGGTCTCATCAGGTTTTAACTTACCAGTACGGGCACGGCCGGCGAGATCATTTACCGCTTTTGCCATGCCTACCAAGTTCAATTGATCTGCATTTTTTATGACCGGCACGATCAGGTTTCCAGTGGGCAAAGCTGCGGCCATACCGAGATTGATGTCTTTTTTCTTGATCACCGTGTCACCGTCAAGTGAAATATTGATCATGGGGAATTCCCTGATCGTTTTAGCGATCGCCTGCATAAAAATGGGTGTAAAGGTCAGTTTTTCGCCTTCGCGCTTCATAAAATCGTTCTTCACTTTGTTGCGCCAGTTCCAGATATTGGTCACGTCCACCTCAATAAAGGACTGTACGTGCGCCGCCGTCTGTACCGAAGCGACCATGTGCTTGGCGATCATCTTGCCCATACGGCTCATCTCGATAATCTCGTCTTTTCCATTTACGCTCGCCGCAGCGGAAGAAGGCATTGCTTGATCTGATACAGCCACCGATTTTTGATCGCTAGACGTCGGTTTTTGAGTATTTTCTGGTGATTTTTGCTGTTTTTCACCCCTATTTTCCACATAGGCCAAAATGTCTTCTTTGGTCACTCTGCCTTCTAATCCAGAGCCTTTGACTTGATCCAGTTCTTCTTGAGAAATATTTTCCCGCTGGGCGATATTCTTTACAAGTGGGGAATAAAAGCGCTCGCCGTCATTGTTTATTGCTGGCGCAGCAGCGGTTTCGGTTTCTTTTTCAACGGTTTTTTCTATATCCTTGAGCGCATCGGGAACGGGATCGCCGCTTAGAGATTGGGTTTCCGCGTCTGTAGGTGCTTTGGTGTTGTCGTTTTCGTTTTCGCTTTCCTGTGTAGCTTCAGAATCTTCGGTAGTATTTTCTTTAGCATCATTACCGTCTTCCGTCTCAATAATGGCAATCGTTTCGCCTACCTTGATGACGTCGTCTACATTGTAGCGCTTTTCGATCAAGGTACCCTCCACTTCGCTGGGCACTTCACTATCTACCTTATCTGTGGCGATCTCAACCACCGGTTCATCAAGTTCAATAGTATCTCCTACTTCTTTTAACCAAGAGGTAAGCGTCGCTTCGGCGACACTTTCACCCATTTTGGGTAATTTCAATTCAAATTTTGCCATATCGTTAGATAGAAAGTTTTAAAGATTCTTATTTTGCGAAATTAATAAAAAACACGCTATTAAAATCACAATTTTATAATCAGCCAATTGAAATTACATTACCTTGGCGGGTACTGTTGTCACTACCGAGGATAAAGTTACAATCTGGAGGGCGTATCCTGAACGTGTTTTTTCCTTTATTTAGCATTTGCACGCAACCGATTATCTTTTGAAAACTGAAAGTGCCCGCGTCCAGAATAATCAATTGCCCATTTACCTCACCGGCTGATTTAGGGACTGCATCACCGACTTTTGCCTGTACGGGTAGATACTTTTGCATTTGGTCTATAAAGGACATTTCACTGCTTAAAATAAGAATAGGAGTCTTAATATTTGACTCAATATCACGGATCTTCGAGAATTTTTTTGTGCCTTTAGCGGCTTGCAGCGCGAGCACGACAAGCCACGCTTCAATATCATTGGCGCCAAAATGCTTTTTATAAAAAATGCCCATCGCTTCATAAAAACGCGTGGCGTAAATTTTGTCCCGCAATGTACTTTCCCCTTTAAAATGGATTGCCGACACGCGGCCGAAATAATAATTGTCATATCCCGATTG
>JBDNGW010000195.1:0-2705 GCA_041689735.1 Leeuwenhoekiella sp.
ACGGAATCCCCGCAGACCATTACGCTGTCCCAATTGCGCCGATTGGTAAAATTCATAATCATCACCAAAACGAAATTGAGACCTAAAGACCGACTTTAAAACCAGTTTTCGATCTTTGCTCAACGAATTATAAAAATCAATACTGGGATTTAGAAACGCAAAACGCTTGCCGGTATGTACTAGATTATTAGTGACTCCCGTATGTATTTCAAAATCCATGCCCCTTGTGGGAACCAACTCGTTATCTGCACTGTGATATTCATAATTGGCCTCCAGACTTGCAAAAGTGTTGAACTCCCCTTGCTTTACACTATTGAAGTCATCAATAAAGCGGCCGTTATTATTGTCTACGTTGACACCCTGAAACCGCAAAGTCGCCATAAAGGTACTTCCATAGTCTGAGTTTTTCAACAAACTTACCGAAGCTTCGACCCTGCTCATCCGGGCACGGTTATAATCCATACCTAAACGATCTTCATTATTGACCGTTTCATTACCAAAACCAAAGAAATTTTGTGTAAAATCCGATGTGGTGTAACGTGCTGTCGCCAGTAAATTCCATGTTTTAAAGACACTGGCAAATTCTCCTTCATAATTAATGTCAAAACCACCGGTAGCAAAAGAAAATTCGCCGCCAAAACGATGCTGCTGACTAAAAGGATTCCGCTGGAAACCATTAATGGTATACACATCGCTGATTCCTAAACTGATGCCTTCATCTGGATTATAGCCAAAACCGGGCGTTAAACTGTTAACACGTAAAATTTGCTTTCTATAATCGTAGGTATTGTACTCGTACAAATCTAAAAACCGAAAATTGGCCCCTCCTTTTTCCACTACGGTATTGGGCAGACTTTTATGGTCATAAACTTTAATCTTATCACCGTTTTGAATATCATAGGTATCATCATCCTGACCACCAATAATTCTGGTAAATATTGGGTTTTTCCCTTTCCCGTTAACTTCAAATACATCCGTATCACCCAAACCGTAAAGCCAGAGCTCCTTGGTTTCTTCCGATTTAAAGGTCCTATCTACCATTAAATCGGCTTTTTGGTCGTTTTTAATGCGCCATACTTTCACTTGTGTAGTTTTGTCGCCGCGGGTTATTTCAAAAAAGTCATCTTTATCTGTACCGGTTATGGTTTGCTGATTAGAAAAATAATCATAAAATTCATTGGCAATATTCACCAGATTTTCTTTTCTTCCCTTTAATTTTTTCTTGATTTCGGTTATGGAAGACCCTGAACGCACTTCTGGAGGCAAGTCGTTAAAGGCATCTTCGATAACGGCATCGGTCAAATGTTGCTGTATGTAATTTGCTTGTGCTACCCAATCTTCTCGCGTGGCATTGCGTACAATTGCGCGATCCAATTTAATTCCCGCATTGCTAAACCATTTAATATCATTGACATTTTCACCGTACTCTTGAAATTGTTTGGCTGCGCCGAAAAGTGTACGTGCCACATCGAGCACGCTGCCGTCAAAATTTGTAAAAACCTGATCCCGGTCTCTGGGAATGGGCACAAATACATGCTTGCCACTTTTATCTTTATGTTCGGCCCATTTCCACTGGTCATTGTCCCGATTCCAGTCGCCAATGAGCATATCAAACATTCGCGCTCGTATATAAGACTGCTCATCGACTACATTTTCTTCATCATCCCTAAGTTTTTCAAGCAGGTCATCTGTGCTTTCTATATCATCTGGATAATTAAAGAGAGGGCCATTAAATTCTTTTGCGGGACGCTCCACGATCATATACAGTTGGTCGCCATATTTCTCATTATATTCTTTTAAAGCAGGTTGTTTTGGCACATAAAATAATTTTGGCCTGGTATGCAAGACGTTTATTGCTTCGCTCATTTTAGGAATGGCAAAAGCGCCATAAGGATGTGAAGAGCTATAAAAATCCTCCATAAGTCCTTCTGGCAGGGTCGCGGTCAATTCTTCCCTTGCTGCTTTATTTTCATTCAGGGCGACGGTTTGTAGAAACTGAACCGAATTTTTCCGCAGCGCGCGCATATTGTAATCTTTACCATCTTTATCCCGCAAACGTAAGGAAACCGTCTGTGAACCGCCGCTGGGACGAATTACTTCTAGCCCTCCGTAAAGCGTGTCCAAAAGTGCTACCGGCGCGCTAACCTTTTTACCATAAACATCTCGATATTGCTTTCCCCATACCAATTCAAATAATGGGGTTGGTTTTGTTTGCCCGATGTCATATACAGAGGCTTCTACCGTTTTGGGAAATTGCGTGGTCATCGTGGCCATATCAACCGATGCTTTGGGCCCAAAAATCTCCTTTTCATATAACAGATTCGGTTCATCATCACCCTGCGAACCGTAATAGCGCACATGCGAGGAGCCATCTTCAAAAATATCAAGAACCGCAAAACCCTGACCACCGTAGCTGAAAAGACCGTCATATCCCAAAGATGCATAACTCTCTTTGGAACCAGCGCCAGAAACGATCTGATGGATGGAATCGTGTTCTATATATTGCAATGTATGTTCATGGCCTGAGGCAAAAATGATCCGGTTATCGCCGGCAATTGCTTCTAAGCGCCGCATGAGTTCATTGTATTTTTCATTGAACCGATCCTGTTTGGAAACACCGCCCTCTGTGCGGATCTCTGTAACAAGCGAACCTAAAATTGGTAATGGAATGCTACTTTTTGAAGGATAGAGGTGTTGGGCAAATG
>JBDNGW010000196.1:0-2453 GCA_041689735.1 Leeuwenhoekiella sp.
ATCAACAAGGCGAAAAACGCAGACATAGCCGTAGCTATGGCGAGTATTTTCAACCTGCCTACCGGCAAAGGCAGGCGCAGTTGCTGGGCAAAAGAACCCATAGAAATGGGCAGGTTATTTCTAAACAGATCCTAAGGGGGAATATTCGGAAACACAATTTCACGGTCATTTTTTGACTCGCAATAGAAAAAGAAAATGGACTGAACCTAGTTTTACAGTTGTGGCTCAATCTAGTCATGTGCCACTTCATCCTATGGGAGAACCTATGGTAAAAATCGGCAAAGATAATTGGAGTTTAAATGGAAGTCAAAATAGAAGGCTGTCTTGGAGAGAGTGTGCAGCCATTCAGGGTTTGCCCTCGTCCATTGAAATTGATGGTGCTTTAAATGCTAAGTATAAAGTGATTGGTAACTCAGTTCCTCCAAAATTGGCAGAGGCTGTTGCAAAGCCAGTTGTGAAATATTTACAAGATTGAATCAATTGTTTGCACACATGAATTGTTTCTTTACTTAGCAGTAGATTTCTTTCAGCAAAGAGAATACATGTTATTCATAGAAGGAATTCCATTAATCCCTTGCCTTAAAATTGGCAATTATTTTATCTACAATGGTCTGGGCCAGTTTTATTTTACTTTCAACCGTCCACCCGGCAATGTGTGGGGTAAGCAGTACGTTTTTGGCTTTGATCAGGTATTGCAAAGGTTCCGGTAGGGTTTCGGTAAAAAGATTTTCAAAGGAAAGTTTTTCATATTCTAGCACATCCAGTCCCGCACCAAGGATTTTTCCGTTTTTCAATCCTTCAACAAGGTCTGCGGTAACCACACTTGTACCGCGCGCGGTGTTGAAGAACCAAAAGGGTTTTGTAAACTGATGGATAAATTCGGCATTGATCATTTTATCGGTAAGGGGCGTCCATGGGGTGTGCAGGCTCAGCACATCTGCAGTTTCCCGAAGCTCTTTTAAAGATACTTGAGTGGCGTTTTCATTACCTACATTTTCTTTGATGTCGTGACAGATAACCTTACAGTCAAAACCTCTCAATTTTTTAGCGAAAGCCTTGCCCATATTCCCGTAACCGATAAGACCCACAGTTTTTCCTTCCAGCTCCAGACCGCGGTTGGACTCGCGGTTCCAATTTCCACTACGCACTTCGGCGTCAGCCTGATTGAGTTTGTTGAAAAGGGACAATAACATACCCAGTGCGTGCTCGCCTACGGCATTTCGGTTTCCTTCCGGCGCGGCGATTAGCATTACGTTTTTTTCGGCGGCATACGATTCATCAATGCTTTCCAGACCGGCACCCACGCGCGCGATGAACTTTAAGTTGGTCGCTTTATCCAGAAAAGTCTTGTCGATCTTAAACCGGCTTCGGATGACCACGCCCTGATAATCTACTATTTTCTGCTCGATTTCTTCTTTTGAAGAGCTATAAACGGCATCGTTCACAAAACCTGCTTCTTTTAGCTGATCCTGCATTAATGGGTGATTATCGTCTATATGAAGTATTTTAAACATTATATTTTTGGATATTCGGTTTTGGTAAGTTCGGCCTGCACGTCGCCAGTATGTTTTGTGGTCAGTTTTTCAAAAAGCAGAATATGCACTTCCTCGCCATTTTGAGTGCTGGGGCAATGTTCTACGCCTTTGGGAACGACAATGATTTCGCCAGGTTTTACGATTTGTTCGCTTTCGCGGAAGCGCATAATAAGCGTACCCTGCAGCACCTGAAAAAGTTCGTCTTCGCCATCATGTTTATGCCAGACGAATTCATCTTTGATTTTGGCCAGTAGCACCTGCATATCATCTACAACTGCGATCTGATGTGGTGACCAATGCTCTTTAAAACACGTCATTTTTTCTGAAAGATTTATGCTTCTCATGATTTATTGATTGGCGCGTTCATAGATTTTTGTAAATTCATCGGGAACCCGCATGGGGCGGCCTTTGGGCATGCTGAGCAAGCACCATTGCGTAACCGCTGTTGATAGGATTTTATCATCTTTTGGCCTAAAAATTTTCGTGTGCCTAATAGATCGTACGCCTTCAAATTTCTCTATCCAGGTTTCCAAAATGATCTCGTCATCCTTAAAGGCGGGTGCGTGGTATTTTATGGTATGTTCAAGCGCGACCCAAGCGTATTTTTCCAGCATTTCTGGAGTGGAATTATCTTGCCAGTGCGCTTCGGCAACATCTTGTACCCACTGTAAATACTTCACGTTGTTCACGTGATCCATAGCATCTATGGCACTTTCGGGCACTTTGATCTTTAGCTGAAATGCTTTTGTGTTCATATTCAAAATTACTAAACTTTTTCGCTAAGGATCTGTATAGAAATAACCTGCCCGTTGCTACGTGTTCTTTTGCTTGCCTACTGCGTTGAAAATACTCGTCATAGCTACGGCTATGCCTGCGTTTTTCGCCTTGTGGTCAAACAAAATAACTGCCTATAATTCA
>JBDNGW010000197.1:0-2148 GCA_041689735.1 Leeuwenhoekiella sp.
AATCATCTTTCAAGGCCTCAGTGACTTAGGATATATGAGCTCATTATATCTGTAACTATAGGAGTTGAGCCCAACTTTTTAAAACCCGGAACACCTATGATTACAGGGATTACAATTAATAGCTATGTGCCTAAGTCAATTCTTTTTTCATAAATACAAAATTCAAAATAACAGAAGATGGAAACACTAGATAAAAAAGACATCCTCCGCGGTGGGCAGTTTTTGGTTAAGGAAACGGCTTGTGAAGATATTTTCACTCCAGAAGATTTTAATGAGGAGCAGCAAATGATGAAAGAGTCGGTTATGGAATTTGTGGATCGTGAGATCGTGCCCCATAAAGAACGTTTCGAACATAAAGATTACGCCCTGACCGAAGAAATCATGCGCAAGGCAGGCGAACTCGGTTTTCTTGGTGTTTCGGTGCCAGAGGAATATGACGGACTTGGGATGGGTTTTGTTTCCACTATGCTCGTTTGTGATTATATTTCAGGCGCGACCGGTTCCATTGCTACCGCTTTTGGTGCACATACCGGTATTGGCACTATGCCAATAACCCTTTATGGAACCGAAGAACAAAAGAAAAAATACGTTCCAAGATTGGCAACCGGAGAATGGTTTGGTGCTTACGCGTTGACGGAGCCGGGCGCTGGCTCTGACGCCAACAGTGGAAAAACTAAGGCTGAAATTAGTGCCGACGGAAAATCGTACAAGATCAACGGACAGAAAATGTGGATTTCCAACGCTGGTTTTTGCGATCTTCTCATTGTGTTTACCCGTATTGAAGATGATAAAAACATTACCGGTTTTATCGTGGAAAACGATAAAAACAATGGTATTACAATGGGTGAAGAAGAAAAAAAACTGGGTATTCACGCTTCTTCCACCCGCCAGGTATTTTTTAACGATACCGTAGTACCGGTAGAAAATATGTTAGCCAGTCGTGGAGAGGGTTTTAAAATAGCCATGAACGCACTGAACATAGGTCGTATTAAGTTAGCGGCTGCTTGCCTTGATACACAACGTCGGGTAATCACCAATGCGGTGCAGTATGCCAAGGAACGCGTACAATTTCAAACGCCCATTGCTCAGTTTGGAGCGATCAAATTGAAGTTGGCCGAAATGGCTACTTCTGCGTATGCGGGAGAAAGTGCTTCATACCGCGCGGCAAAAAATATAGAAGACCGCATTAATATGCGCAAGGAAGACGGCAATTTGCACCAGGAAGCAGAATTGAAAGGTGTTGAGGAATATGCCATAGAATGTTCGATTCTTAAAGTGGCCTGTTCTGAAGATATACAAAATTGTGCTGATGAGGGAATTCAGATCTTCGGTGGTATGGGCTTTAGCGCCGATGCACCGATGGAATCTGCCTGGAGGGACGCTCGCATTCCGAGAATTTATGAGGGAACCAACGAAATCAACAGAATGCTTGCGGTAGGAATGCTGATCAAAAAAGCAATGAAGGGCCACGTAGATCTTTTAAAACCGGCAACTGCCGTGGGTGAAGAACTCACGTCCATCCCCTCTTTTGAAACGCCAGATTTCGATGAACTACTGGGTGAGGAAAAAGCGATGGTTGCCAAATTGAAAAAGGTTTTCCTTATGGTTGCCGGCAGCGCCATACAGAAATTCGGTCCCGATCTTGATCAGCATCAGCAGTTACTGCTTGCGGCGGCAGATATTCTCATCGAGATTTATATGGCTGAAAGCACCATTCTACGTGCGGAGAAAAATGCCAAACGGGATGGCCAGGAAGCACAGAAAGAACAGATCGCCATGGCACAATTATATCTTTATCACGCGGTTGATATCATCAACCAAAAAGCCAAGGAGGCCATTATTTCTTTTGCCGAAGGTGATGAACAGCGTATGATGCTTATGGGATTGAAACGCTTCACAAAATACCAAACTCAACCCAATGTGATAGCTTTGCGTAATCTCATTGCCGATAAAGTAATTGCAGATAATAAATATCCATTTTAATTAATGGCGGAATCATGTCGGAAAAGATTTCCGATCTGACCTGCAAGGTGTTGTTTTTTCGAGGAACGAGATAAAACCTCGTTGTAGGTCTAAGCTGAAATGACTGATTTCAAAAGTAAGAACCGAATTAAAACAGCATTCTTCAATCAAAAATTGTCATTCTCG
>JBDNGW010000198.1:0-7960 GCA_041689735.1 Leeuwenhoekiella sp.
CATCTTTCGGGGTTTCTTTACACGCGGTAAAAAGCATTGTTAAAGCCGCAAATCCAATTATTAACTTTTTCATAGTAATTATTTTAGTTTCAGTAATTCGTTGGTCAAATATAATCCACTCTACCTTAAACAAAAGACACCTATGACTTAAAGTTTACGTTAATTCTGATCGTTTTAACCTTCATCTTCCTTTTAATATGATTTTTTAGTATTTTGTACTCCTGAAAACCATAAACTCAAACCTTTTTTATGAAAAACTATATATTCGTATTGCTAATTCTTTGCTTTTCAACAAGTTTTGGTCAAAAACTCGATATGAATTTGGTCAAAACGATGGAGCCACGCAATATTGGTCCGGCGGGAATGAGCGGCAGGATTACCGCAATTGATGTCGTGACCAAAAACCCGGATATTATCTACGCCGGTTCCGCTTCTGGCGGTCTGTGGAAATCTACTTCTGCAGGGGTTAACTGGGAACCTATTTTTAAACAGGAGGCAACCGCTTCTATCGGTGCGGTCGCCATTCAGCAATCCAATCCCTCCGTTGTCTGGGTAGGAACCGGTGAAGGCAACCCTCGGAACAGTGTAAACGGCGGTTATGGCATCTATAAATCCCTTGATGGCGGTAAAACCTGGAAATCTATGGGACTTGAACAGACGCGGCACATCTACCGCGTAATCATTGATCCTACAGATCCCAATACGGTTTACGCGGCCGCCATTGGTTCACCATGGGGGGCACATCCTGAACGCGGAGTTTTCAGAACCAAAGACGGTGGAAAAACCTGAGAGAAAATACTTTTCACCAATGAGAAAAGCGGAGCCGCCGAACTTGTTATGGATCCCACCAATCCCAACAAACTCATCGCGGCAATGTGGGAACATCAGCGTGAACCATGGTTCTTTAAATCCGGCGGACCTGGTTCAGGCTTATTTATCACCTATGACGGTGGCGATAATTGGAAACAAATAGAGGCCAAAGATGGATTGCCTGAAGGCGATCTGGGCCGTATAGGAATTACAATCGCCCCTACCGATCCCAATACGGTTTACGCTCTTATTGAAGCCAAAAAAAATGGACTTTATAAATCTGAAGACGGTGGCACTTCCTGGAAAGTCGTCAATCAAGATCTGAGCGAAATAGGCAACCGCCCTTTTTACTACGGTGAGATCCACACATCGCCAAAAAATAAAAACCTGCTCTACACGGTATTTACCTATATCAATGTTTCAGAAGATGGCGGCCGCACCTTTAAAGAGCTCATGCCTGCCTATGGCGTAGATAATGGTGTGCATCCCGATCATCACGCCTGGTACATGCACCCTACCGATCCAGATTTTATGATAGACGGTAATGACGGCGGACTCAATATTACCCACGACGGCGGTAAATCCTGGCGCTTCGCGGAAAATATTCCGGTAGGCCAATTCTATCATGTAGCGGTAGATAATGAATATCCCTATAATGTGTACGGCGGAATGCAGGATAACGGCAGCTGGCGCGGGCCCGCTTACGTATGGAAAGCGCAGGGCATCAGGAACTCGTACTGGCAGGAGATTTCCTTTGGAGATGGTTTTGATGTTGTGCCAGATCCAGATGATAGCCAGTACGGCTGGACTATGAGCCAAGAAGGTTATGTGAGCCGCTACGACTGGAAAACAGGGAATAATTACCTCGTGCGCCCCACGCATCCCGACCCAGATGTGAAGCTCCGCTTTAACTGGAACTCCGCGATAAATATTGATCCTTTTGATAATAAAACCCTCTATTTTGGCAGTCAGTTTGTACATAAATCCACAGACAAAGGCCTTACCTGGGATGTTATTTCGCCAGACCTCACCACAAACGATCCTAAAAAACAGAAACAAAGCGAGAGCGGCGGACTTACGATGGATGCGACCGGAGCGGAAAACCATACCACTATTCTGGTCATTGAGCCTTCACCAGTGGAACAAAATATGCTCTGGACCGGATCCGATGATGGTAAGGTCTATTACACACACGATGGCGGGGAGAACTGGAACGATGTTTCCGATAATATCAAAGGGCTGCCAGCAGGTAGCTGGATCGCGCAGATCAAAGCATCTAAAAACAATAAAGGTGAAGCTTTACTGGTAGCTAATAATTACCGACGGTTTGACTACAAACCTTATGTATACCGCACTACCGATTATGGTAAAAGTTGGGAGAAAATCGTAGATGATACCGATGTGCAAAGCTATAGCCTCGCCATATTAGAAGACGCGCAAGAACCCAATCTTTTATTTCTTGGTACCGATGACGGACTTTATATTTCTATAGATGCCGGCGAAAATTGGAACAAATGGACCAATGGTTTCCCAACCGTTCCGGTAAAGGATATGGTGATCCAGCCGCGGGAAGATGATCTGGTACTGGCTACTTTTGGACGGTCACTTTGGGTACTCGATGATATCAAACCTTTACGTGCGCTAGCTTCAGATAAAAAAATGCTGCAAACAATGGAAGACAAGGATATGGTCAGCTTACAGGTTTTTCCACCACCGGTAGCCTATAAACCCGCTTTTCAGCAGCCTACGGGGAGCCGTTTTGGTGCAGATGCTATTTTTAATGGTGAAAATAGGGATTTTGGAGCCAAAATCACCTATTTTTTAAGATCCAAAAAAGCCCTGAAATCACCCGAAAACAAAAAGAAAACAGCCAAAAACACCAATAAATCGTCAAGAAATGACGATAATAATGACGGTAAAAATGAAGCTAAATCCGAAAAAAATACCCCACAATGGGATTCGATTTATGTCAACATTTACGATGGTAACAGGCTTATTCGCACCCTGAAAGAAAAAGCATCAGATACTGCCGGCTTACGCACCATCCATTGGTTTATGGACGAGAAAGGCAGCGATCGCCCTTCACGTACGCTACCTAAAAATGATAGCGAACCAGGGGGCGTTTCGGTAAAACCCGGGAGTTATAAAGTGGTGCTCCATTATGGCGATTTGCAGGGGGAACAAACCATTACTGTTGTCAGCGATCCCCGTTTGGAAATCAGCGATGCGACCATTAATGAGGAGTACACTGCGGCAAAACAGCTGGAAAGCTTTACCCAAACCAGCGCAGATGCGGTTAAACAACTTGTACAAAGCAAAAATACCGCTGCGGATTTTAAAAAACGTCTCAAGGAAAGGGATTCCACAGTATACAGAGCAGCCATAAAGGCGTCTGATACGATCGTAAAAGAAATCGAAAGGGAAATTGCACTTTTTCTGGGGGAAATTGACGAGCGTCAGGGTATTACCTTAGATCCTACCGTAAGGGTAATGGAACGTATTGGTACCGCACAAAGCTATGTGCAAAGCCGCCCGAATGGACTAACCATGACAGAAAACCAGCTTATAACACAGGCAAAAGAGGCACTTGATTCGGCATTAAAAAGTGTAAACGCCTTTTACCGAAGCTACTGGCCAGAATATCAAAAGGCTATGGAAGCACTGGATTTTTCACCCTTTGAACCTACAAAAACTTTTTCGCAGGAATAGCAAAAGAGCAGTCAATTCCAGGACATCTTTAGGTCAATTTTAATGGTTTTCTGGTCGTTTTTTACGCCAGGGAGCCATTTTTTATGCCTTATCTAGGATTGATCGCCGATTTTGGGAACCGGTTCTGAATTTATCAAACCGATTTTCTTAGAGTGTTCAATCGCTTTTTCGCTATGCGTAAAATAACAGGTTGCAACGCCCATAATGCTCATGGTCTGCAAAGCCTCTTCCACTTTTTTGTGTTCCCCTTTACCCGTCTGCCTAATGTAAACCGCGCGTATATTCAGTGGAAACAACTTGCAGATACGCTCGTAAATAAAGGGATCTTGCTGGCTATCATCACCCAGCAGTACATATTCCAAATTGGGATAGAAATTGACGATATCCTTTATTTTTTCAAATTTGTGGTCGTGATCCCCCTTACCGCTCTTTATAAAATCCCGTAAATGGGATTTGATTTTTTTTAGTTTGATCACCCCTTTGGGCATTTCGTGCAAGGTGGCAAATTCCTCAATAAAAGCATACAGGTTCCACTCGCTGCTTGAGACGTAAAAAAAAGAGTTGAAGCCCTCTGGCCCGGTTCGACCGGCACGGCTCAAAAATTTATAGTGCCGCACCACATCCTCAAAAGGCTTGCGCTTGTTGATATTTTTAGAGAGCATCACATACAGCTTTTTGAAAATGGAATTGCTATGGGAGATCAAAAAAGTATCGTCAATATCTGAAACAATGCACAGCTTGCCCGGAAAAGGTTTTAGGAGTTCTTGTGTATCTGTAATACCGATTCCAGTTGCATTATAAATGACCTGATAGGTATGCCAGCCGCTGGTCAACTCCTGTCCAAAGGGAATGGAAAACCTAAAATAACCATCATCCATCGTTCGGGTAGCAATCTCGATCCCTTTAAAAAGAAGCTTTACCTCTTCATTGACCAAGGGTTTTATACGGAACATGTGGAAAATAGAAAAGGCATGCCGTATACCCTTTCTGTCCAGCTTATATTTATCTGGCGCCCACGATTTAAATAAATGTCCAGAAACGGTAAGCTGACCTTCATTTACATACCCACGGTATAATTTTAAATCTAATTTCACAGTATATGATCTATTAAACAGTATTTTTAAAATACCTTAAAAAAGGCAAAATTTTATTAAACAGCTAGTTTTCAACTGTGTTATACAAATTCGCTAACGTATAAATTAGCGACCAATTAAAAACAACCAAATATACCAGTAAGTATTTTATATGGAAACAAAAAACAACATACTTCTTATAGTAAACCCCATTTCCGGAGATCGCGATAAAGATAAATTGATCGAGGAAGTACGCGAGCGGGTCAGCCAGCACGATATGAATCTTGTTGTTCATAAGACCGATGGACATAACGATGCCGAAAAAATTGCTAAAAGTATTAAAGAATCGCAACCCATTCGCTTACTTGTTGCCGGTGGCGACGGCACGGTAAAAATGGTTGCAGAAATACTGGAAGATGAAAAAATTGCCATAGGGATTATTCCGGCTGGTTCAGCAAACGGTTTGGCCACTAATCTGGGCATTACCGGTGAAATAGAGCAACTTCTTGACATAGCACTATCAGACCATTTTATAACAATGGATACGCTATTGCTCAACGACACGGTGAGCCTGCATATCGCTGATCTGGGGCTCAATGCTGCACTCATTAAAAATTATGAGGATTCCGGAATACGTGGAAAACTGGGCTATATGCTCAATATCATCCCTACCCTTTCCAAAACCGAATACCCATTTAACTTTGAAATCGAGGCAAATGGCGAAAAAAAGACCGAAACAGGTATATTATTGGCCATTGCCAATGCGACCACCTTTGGCACTGGAGCAAATATAAATCCCACCGGAAAGATAAACGACGGAAAGTTTGAGGTGCTGGTATTCAAAAAACACGACCTTGTTGAAATTGCTAAAACCCTTTACGGCGAAGTGGAAATGGATCCTGAATTCGTAAGCACGATCTGTACCACAGAAGCGACCATTACCTGCGAAAAAAAAATCGCCTTTCAGATAGATGGTGAATATATGGGGGAAACGGACCGCGTAACCGCAAAATTGAACCATAAAAAGCTAAAAGTCGCAGTGCCGAAGGTTTAAACCATGAAACATTTCTTATAGTATCGTAGTGAACAGTATTTTACCCAAGGGTTAATTACTCCTCAATATAGTTGACTCTCAGGTTAAATTGCCGCATATTTGCAGCACTCAAATCAACTGGAAATAATGGACATAGCTTTAAGTATCATAATCCCAATGTACAACGCAGAGATATATATAACCCGTTGTCTAGATAGTATTTTGAACCAGGGATTAGATCCCAAAACATTTGAAGTTCTTGTAATGAATGATGGATCTACCGACAGTAGTGTGGAACTTGTTCAAAAATATATAGATGCCGGTCACCCCGTCGCTTTGCATTCTCATGAAAACGTAGGTTGTGACGCTACCCGCAATAAGGGGTTTAAATTTGCTAACGGCACCTACCTCTATATTATGGATGCCGATGATTACCTAGCCTATAATTGTTTAAATACCATTATGAAAAGGGCATTAAAGGACGATTTGCAGATCGTGGCCTTTGCTACGCTTTTCACCGGTGAAGAAGCTTTATTGGAAGCTGAAGAAAACCCAGCGGATATAAAAAAACCGGAAATCATTACCGGAAGGGAATATTTAAAAAATCATCGCAATACCCGCTTTGAAACGTGGTGGTTCATTTTAAAAAGGAGCTTTCTAGAAGAAACGGGAGTTCGTTTTGAGCCAGATAATGCCTGTTCTGACACCTATTATATGTTGGAACATTTTATTCGTGCCAAAAGAGTAGCCTATTATCCAGTAAGAATTTATAGGTATTATGCCGCTCCCACATCATTGACAAGAGACAAGAAGGACAAAGGATATATTGCAAGAATGTTCAAGGATTTCAGTAAAACGGCAATAGGTTTTTCAGAAATCCTTCTTCGTTTAAAAGACCAAAAAGATCCAGTAGATGCTCAAATGTGGGATAATCTTACCCATCGCAGGGACTGTTATGTGTTTTATAATATTTCCTTAATGTTACAGGGTGATATAAATAAAAAACAAATGAAAAGTCAGTTGCAGTTACTGGAAGAGAAAGAAGCATATCCCATCAAGAATTTTATAGGGCCCGAATACAATGGGCTAAAATGGAAATTTTTCAATTTCCTTTTTAATCAGAAGTCCATTTTACTGAGCCTTGCCCCAATTTATAAAAAATTAATGACCATCAGATAAAAGTTTTGGGTTTAAGTTGTTTCGGGTCTGAATGTTTGTAAAGTGTTCTAATAAAGTATATTTCTATTTCGATAGCTATTGGGATTGTTTCTGGCATGCCTACGAAAGATATTAACCCTCATTTCTAAGAAAGATAAGATGCTGAAATGAGTCTGTTTGCTGGAAAAGATGCCATATACACCTATCTTTAAAAAGTGCACGAATATTTCTGTTGAAAATTATATTTTTCGCAAAGTTTTAAACTAATGGCTATTTAGTCCTGCTTTTCATACGATTATAAAAAGTCTAATTGTTATTCACATTCCTTCTTGTAAATGTGTATACAGGATAGCTTGCCAGTAAAGCAGATTCGGGAGATTCCGTTAGTTTGCGGAGAGCAGGTTCCCCAGTAGGTCTTGGTTCGAACTTTCGTTATATTTAGACCTAGTCTAGACCTACAAGGAAGTTTTTATCGTTCCTTGCAATAACGACCACATCGACAAGCACAGCACCTTGCAGGTCAGTAATCTTATACGACCTGAAGATTTAAAAGTTACAGCTATTAACTGCTGCTTTTCGATTAATTATAGAGGGCGTTTTTACGATTAGCAGTCCATTTATCTATGTGCATATTGAAAATGCGCCAGTAAATGCAGCCTCAGCAAGGCCAAAACTACTTTTGAGCCTAATTACGAATATAAATTTCCACATTTAAACTTCGAACTTTCTCTCTATCTATGATCTTTTATTAATTGTTCTTTGCTCTTTATTCTTTGCTCTATTTTCTCTTTTCTTTGTTCTCTACTCTATTTTCTCTTTTCTCAGCTTTCCTTCTCCTTTTTAGTCCCAGAATAGATGTCATATTTTACCAACCGGGATTCCAGTTTACCGTTATACACCTTGATTTTTTGAGAAGTACGTAGCCCTACATGTTTTAGGGCCTCCAGGTTTGAAGTGATGAACCACGCCTGGGTACCGGGATAGTTTTGTTTTAAAGTATCTCCAATATTTTTATAGAAGGATTCCATTTCAATGGCCAACCTTTCGCCGTATGGCGGGTTAAAAACCATTTGCAAATGGCGTTCTGAGGTTTTCTCGGTTTCAAAGAAATCTTTCTGCTCTACCTTTATAAACTCTTCCAGTTCGGCATTTTTAATATTTTCCGTCGCCTTTTCGA
>JBDNGW010000199.1:0-5480 GCA_041689735.1 Leeuwenhoekiella sp.
GTATATACATGGCAGTTTTAAACAAAATCAGGCAGCGTTCGGTATTTTTGATCATTATTATTGCTCTGGCCCTATTTTCATTTGTACTTGCAGATCTCTTTAAAGGCGGCGGTTTTAATACCCAGAAATCGCAACGTGTACTTGGTACCGTAAACGGTGAGGATATAGACCGGGACGATTTTGCTAAAAAAGTAGAATTGCAGACCAGTCGTTATGGCGGCCAAATGAGCACTACTAGAGTTCAGAATATGGTTTGGCAACAAGCACTTAACGATGTACTTCTTGGAGATCAGATGGATGAACTTGGTATTTCTATCGAGCAAGATCGTTTGAACAGTATTCTTAAGGATGCCCTGCAGAATGAGCCACAGTTTCAAGATGCAAATGGTGTTTTCAGCGAAGCTAAAATGAGGGAATATATTGCTACCCTACGCGCTACAAATGCTACTGGTTATGAGCAGTGGGTAGATTATGAAAAGGGACTTGCCAAAAATGAGGAAGAACTGATCTATTTTAATTTGATCAAAGCCGGTCTGGGCGCTACTTTAAATGAAGGCAAACAGGCATATGAAATGCAGAACAATACCCGCAACGCGCAGTTTGTTCAAATTCCCTTTACTAGCATCGCAGACGATAAAGTAGAAGTGTCCAAATCAGACATTCAGGATTATATTGACAAACACAAAAACCAATATAAAGTGGAAGCTAACCGAAGCATTCGCTTTGTGAAATTTGAAGAAAAACCCACACTTGGCGATGAGCAGGCCGTAGAAAAAGAATTGGCAACACTTCTTGATGACAAGGCGGCCTATAACGCAGCAACCAAATCTAACGATACCATTGCCGGCCTTAAAGAAACCGACAATCCCGAAGGATTTGTCAATGAATTTTCTGACCAGCGTTTTGCCGACACTTTCTTTTTTAAGAGCGAGTTGCCCACTGCCTATCAAGATCAACTTTTCAGCTTGAACATCGGTGAGGTTTTTGGCCCTTATAAAGACAATGGTTTTTATAAAATCTCTAAAGCTATTGCAGTAGAACAATTACCCGACTCTGTAAAATCTTCGCACGTACTACTACCTTATGTTGGCCTACAAAATGCGGGAGAAGTTACGCGCACTAAAGCGCAATCACAGAAACTGGCCGATAGTATTGCAGAGGTGTTGCGCAAAACTCCTTCTAAAATGGCTGAACTTGCTGAAGAATTTTCGGCAGATCCAGGTAGTGCCGCAAAAGGCGGTGACTTGGGTTATGTGGTTAAAAACACTTTTGTAAAACCTTTTAACGATTTCGTTTTTATGAAAAAGACGGGCGATATCGGGGTTGTTGAAAGTCAATTTGGTTTTCATGTGATCAAGATCGATGATCAAAAAGGAGAGCAACGCGCTATAAAACTGGCCACTGTCACTAAAGGAATCGAGCCTTCTCAGCAAACCATCAATGATGTGTTTACCGAAACGACCAAATTTGAAATGGCAGCAGGCGACGACAGCAAACAATTTGCCGAGGTTGCTAAAAAAAATAATTATACCGTAAGACCGGTAAATAACATAAAAGTCCTGGATGAGACCATTCCTGGTGAGGGAAGTCAGCGCGAGATCATTCGCTGGGCATTTGAGGATGATACCGAAGTAGGCGCTATTAAACGTTTTTCAGTTAGTGGTGGCTATCTAGTGGTTCAACTTACCAAAAGCAGTCCCGCCGGACTTATGCAAGTAGATCAGGCTTCTCCCAGTGTTACGCCACTTGTACGCAACGCCAAAAAAGCCGATATGATCATGAAGAAGATTTCTGGCAAGGATCTACAGGCAGTTGCCAGTGCAAACAACGTTCAAGTACAGTCAGCCTCTGCGATAAGCCTAAACAATCCTACACTTGCCGGCGCAGGCCGCGAGCCTAAAGTGGTTGGCGCTTTATTCGGCCTAAAGGATAACACCGTATCTGAACCTATAGTGGGAGAAAAAGGTGTTTACCTGATCAAGCCCACTGCAGTCAATAAAGCTAAGGAAATGGATAACTATTTAAGTTTTGCCATGCAGAAGACAGCCACAAACCGTAATTCGGTAAATACTGATGTGACAAAAGCGCTTGAAGATGTAGCCGATATTGATGATAAAAGAGCTAATTTTTATTAATAATCACCTAATTTTTGAACGAATAATCACAACCATTTTCAACATATGAAAATGGTTTTTTTAATTTAAAATTATGACAATCCCAGAGCTGCATATCCTTTTCCTGACCAGTTCAGGAATCTGTACAGATACCCGAAAAATCGCCAAAAATAACCTGTTTTTTGCCCTCTCGGGTGAAAATTTCAATGGGAATACCTTTGCTGAAACCGCACTGAAAAATGGCGCTCTAAAAGCAATCATTGACGATGCCAACTATCAGCGGCATGACGATACGATTCTGGTAGAAAATACGCTTGAAACGCTACAGGAATTGGCTAATTTCCATAGAAAATACCTCAATTTGCCCATTATTGCCCTCACCGGAAGTAATGGCAAAACGACCACTAAAGAACTGATCAACGCAGTACTCTCAAAAAAATATAAAACCTCTGCCACGCAAGGCAATTTCAACAACCATATAGGCGTCCCGTTAACGCTATTAGCGATGTCAGAAAATACCGAATTGGGAATCGTGGAAATGGGCGCAAATCATCTCGAGGAAATCAAAAATCTCTGCCAGATCGCCGAGCCCAATTATGGATATATCACCAATTATGGTAAAGCGCATTTGGAAGGATTTGGCAGCGAGGCCGCTATTGTAAAAGGCAAAAGCGAACTTTATGATTTTATAAAAGCCAATGGAGGTTCTCTTTTTATCAATAAAGACGACGACAAGCAAAATGCTCTTACAACCGGCGCAAACCGCATTACTTTTGGAAAAAATAAAGAGAACGATGTAATTTTAGACTATCCCCCTGCCCTACCGTTTGCCAGTATTTTATATGAAAACGAGATATTCCCGAGCCATTTGACCGGTTTTTACAATGCGCCAAATATGGCCGCCGCACTGAGTATGGGAATTTATTTCGAGGTGGAACGGAATGAAATTAAAAGCGCGCTTGCAGATTATGTACCGGCCAACAATCGCTCACAGCTTATGCAAATTGGCCAGCTTACATTGCTGCTGGATGCCTACAATGCAAATCCCAACAGTATGGAGGCCGCATTGATCAACTTTAAAGACTATAAGGCAAAACAAAAAGTGGTCCTACTGGGCGATATGTTTGAACTGGGCGCTTCCGCTGAAAAAGAACATATAGAGATCGCTAATCTTGCCCTGAGCCACGATTATGACGCCGTTTTATTTCTTGGAAAAAATTTCAAGAGAACTAACATAAAAGCCACTAACCTTTATTATTTTGAAAATGTGGAAGATTTACAGAAGCATTTCCCAGCTGAAGTAAAAATTCTTTTAAAGAAAAAAACGTACCTGCTCATCAAAGGCTCCCGCGGCATGGCGTTGGAACGGTTGGTGCCTACTTTAGAAAAGCTTAGCGTTTTATAAAACTATAATTTTTGATTGAAAACGGAAGAATTTGACAATCAGGACATATCAATCTTTATAACCGAAATTTTTTTTATAGATTTATGCAATACTAACCTATTTTTTTAAAATGAAAAAAATATTACTAATAATTATTACCATCTCCATTGTTTCATGCGCTCCATTATCCCTGGTGCAGATCGATCCTACCGTAGAAAATATAGAAGTAAAAGGGAATATATACGTAAGTGCAAATAACTGGCTGGTAGAAAGTTTTGATAGCGCGAAAAGTATGATCCAATTTCGGGATAAGGAAGAAGGGATAATCACAGGGAGATACCTATTGAAAACACTTGGGGAATACTCGCAGTACGGTGACACGCGCAACCACGTCTACGCAATAATAAAAGTGCAGGTTAAAGATAATGCCGCAAGGATCACAATCGACCCCGAAGATTACAAAACCAATATTTCTAAATTCTCAAAAGAGCAATACGTATTCGACAAAAAGCAAGCCCTTACCGAAATTAATGAGTTTACAGCTAGTTTTGAGTACTATATGAAAAATCACATAGACGATTTTTAGATAAAAAGATTTCTATTGAAAAAGTTGTCGTTTGACTCTGCTTGGGCCATTAGCTTAAGCTGTAGAAATTTAAGCTGGTTTTTCTATATCCAATCTAATATTGTACTTCAATACTTTTTATAATTATTTAGATAATAGGTAATACAAATTTCATAGGCGTATCTACGGAATAATATTTTAATGAAGAGACGGCCTAAAAAGCACCATGCATAATACGTCGATTTATGCTTAATTTAACATTAACAACAAGAAAGTGGATTATTCCTATTCGGAAAGTATATAGACAATAAAAATTTGAAGATTTATCCCAAGAAATACTATGTCTTATGGTTGTATTTTCTCAAGAAAATTATACTAATTTCTGGAAAATTGGATTTCTAATATCCAATACAAAACTTTCTTTAGCGTTTCCATGAGTGTCATTCTTTCCTTGCTGATAGACACGTTTTGGAGCCTCTTTTAATAAAGTTTTCAAATCATCAAATTCTAATTTCCAGATTCCATTGATATATTCTATTCCTTGATAAAACTTCCCATAACAAATTTAACCGAGTGCCATTCAATCCAAAAATAGATTGCAATTTGTGGATATTTTCTATAATAGCGTACGGCGCCGTCCTTCCTATTGAATACCACGGCATAACTTGGATCTATATTGTAGAGAAACTCAGCTTTAAAAAATGGGGGTGTTTTGGGTTTTCAGATACGCCTATTGGCTTTCTTAGTTAACTAAATCCGTTGCGTAAGGATTTTTTCCTTTTCTGGAATTATTTTTAGACCCAGTCGTTTTCCGTAAAGATTTACAAATACCAATTCAATTTTTTCACCATTTCTGAACCAACTAGATTTAGCTTGTAGATTTATATGGTATACGCTATTTCCGTCTTTATCGTATTATTCATATGCCATTACTTTAGATATGTATTGGTTGCATCTTTAAAAATACAATAAGAATTGGCATTTAATGCTAGTTGTACAAAAAATGGTCGCCTTCACAAAATTAAAAACCGTAACGTATTTATTATTATACGATTACGGTTTTTTAAAGTGGGCCATATTGGATTCGAACCAATGACTTCCACGTTGTCGACGTGACACTCTGAACCAACTGAGTTAATGGCCCTTTGCAGGGGAAGCAAAAATAAGCGTTTTGTGCGCACCCACCAAATACTTCTTAAAACAGAATGAATTTCATGACTATTGTATGAAAGTCGTGTATAAAACAACATCAATTTTCAGATTAACACAAAGCCGATTTTGTTATTTTCTCATTTCAAAAGTCAAATCATAATTTAATAGACTTCGCAAATAATCTCAAATCTTCCCGAATTCTCTAGTACCCATTTTTTATACACAATTTCCCAATTAATGCTTTCCACTCATCCCCAAATCCGCA
>JBDNGW010000200.1:0-3630 GCA_041689735.1 Leeuwenhoekiella sp.
ATACAAAAACTGAATATTTTTTTCTTACGTTCATTTCACAATCTGTTCTCAGTTTTTCGAATTACCCATATATTGGTCGTTAATTCATTATGTGAAGATTATATTTTATTTCTACTGGCAAAAGCACTATTTTATCACATCTTAATACTATGTTAACATGTCTCTTACATTCCACACTTTTTTAACAACCAGCTCTGCCCTTTATTGTAGGTAACATAAAGGCTCCCATCATTGCCTAAGACCATATGATCTGGATTTTCAGGATTGATCCAAAGCTCGCACTGATCCAAATGAAGCCGATCCGCATCACTGTGAAAGAGATGATATACATCGCCACCTATCAAATCAAAATCCTTGCCTCCATTGTTGCTATGGACCATTCGAACACCGAGACCGAAAATTTCGTCATCATTTTTAGGATTTACATAGATATCCTCAAAATACCACCCCACGACCGAATTGATCATCAGATCTTCCTGGTGGGTCTGTTCCCATTTTTTTCCACCATCCAAGGTTTTGTAGATTTCAGCGGATGCTTTTTGACCCCTGTTGTCGACCAAAGTATACGCTTTTAATGGATTTGTGTAGGATACGGCCACACCAATTCGCCCGGCATCAGGGTTTTGGGGGAAACCATTGGATGATTTTTCCCAGGTTTCCCCTCCATTCCGGCTCACATAGATGGCACTATTTTTACCGGTTATCCCTGGATTGTTCTCCCACATGGAAGCATACATGATCTTGGGATCCGAAGGGGAAATAACAATATCATTAGCTCCCGTTTTTTCATCTATTGACTTAGGCACTTACTTACTAATATTTTTTATAAGACATGGCGGTGTATTTACCATCCGTATCATAAGGTTTTCGAATATTCCTTCCTTCATGAAGCTTCGGTTGAATCTATAGCAGTACTCATCCAGGTAGGTCTGAAGATCCCAGACGTGGTGGTGCATTCCCCTGAGCCATCCCTTGAGGTTCATTATAGCCCTATGGAGTTCGGGGAAATTGCCTCCTTTCTTTCCCGACGGGATCTGCACTAAATTCTCGAAGACCTTAGCTAAGGGACCATAACCTGTCCATTGGTCAGTGGTCACATTGGCATCTACAGCGATATGATCCTTCATGAAATCACCCAACGATGCTGCATCGGCATGGGATATCTCTCGGGCATAGAGCCTTGAAACGCCCTTTTTCTTTTTCTGAATACCGACTACCACGAGCTTTTTGCTCCCATTTTTTCTGCCACGCACACCCTCTTCCTGTCCGCCAAAGACCGTTTCGTCCACTTCGGCAGTTCCGGTTATGGGGTGATCTTCCGAGCTTTTCATGGCCTTCATGACCTTGCGCTTAAAAGACCAGCAGGTCTTTTTCCTAAGCTCCAATTTTCGGCTGAGTTCGGTAGAGGTGATACCCTTCTTGTTTGTGGCCACGAAATAAACTATATAAAAGGCCTTGACAAGATCAAACTTGACCATATGAAAAAGTGTGTTGGCAGTCGGGGACTCCGTATAATTGCAACTGGTGCACTGCCGCGAGGCAGCTGGAACGCCCTTACAGGATTTCCTATGCCCACATTTACGGCATAAAAAACCGTTGTCCCATTTTAGCTCTGCCAAATAGGCGAGGCAGTCTCCTTTCGAGGAATACCGTTCCTGAAACTCGAAAAGAGATAGGCTTTTAAATCTTTGCTCCATAGTATCAACAGTTGTTTGCCCTAATTTACTGACTTTATTGCTAATAACAAAGTGCCTAAGTCAATTCATCTATATATAGCACATGTTCCCATGTTTCGCCCCCATCAAGCGTTCTATAGATACCTCTATTTTTGTTTGTTGACCAAAAATGCCCTAAAACCGCCACCACTACAATATCGGCGTTGGTGGGATGGACAGCTATTTCCCCTATGTGCCATGAATCTGTAAGTCCACAATGTTTCCAGGTGTTCCCGCCATCCTCGGACTTATAAACCCCATTGCCCGGCATTGTAAAATTTCGGGTTTTCTTCAAGCTTTCTCCGGTACCAACATATAGGATATCGGGATTGGATGGTGCAAGGGCTATATCTCCGATTCCCAAAACCGGTTGATCTTCAAAAATAGCCTTCCAGGTAAGTCCGTTATCCGTCGTCTTCCATAGGTTGCCAGATCCAAATGCTACGTACATAGTACCTGGGTGTGTAGGGTCTAATTGTACGGTTTCGACCCGGGCGGAATTTAAGACAGGCCCCAAACTCTCCCATTGCAATCCAAAAGTTGTGGTTTCCTTTAGCTGCTTATATTGGAGAAACGATGCTTCCAAAGGAGAGGCGGGTTGTTGGCTCAGTAAGACCATTGGCGTCAAAAAAAGCATCATACCGTTAAGGAGGAAAAAGTGTAATTTCATGTGAATATATCTGTTTTAACTGTTTGGTAATAAATAGATTGTAAAATGGAAAATGGATGGTCATTTTGCACCTTGAAATCTCCGCAGTACATTAGTCTCTAGTCTCTATTCTCTATTCTGTTTTCTCTATTATCTTTTCTGTTTTCTGTCCCCTCTTATTGTTATAGCCCATTCAATTAAATTTTATAAACGTCATGAATTCTCCGTGGTCTTTCGGACTACCCATTTATTAATAATCATCAAAACTGCAATAACGATTCCCCATTGCAATAGGGATGTCATTAGACTTGATTGACCAAAGGGATTGTACCATTCGCCATTCATTCCATCATTGATCAGCCACCAGGAGAGAAGCAAGACCGAAGCCGCGGGTATAAAGTAAGTAATAATGTTGTCCCAGAGACGGCCAGGTTTTAGGTCCTTCGGATTTTTATCCAATATTTCACTTCTGATCCTTGCCGCTTTGAACCTGATCATCACAAAAGCAAAAAGCCCTCCCGATAGAAGCAGTGCCAATCCCCAGACAAAGTCCTGATTGGTAAGGATATCCAAGTTCATGGCAGAGGGAATTCCAAAGAGATAACTAACGGCAACAAGCAATAGTATGGCCGTAGATCTTTTCATGCCGCCATCGATAAAAGTTCTTACGGTAAGCTCCAGCTGGGAAATTAGGGAAGAAAACCCAGCCAACGTTAAGCCCAAAAAGAACAAAATAGTCAGTGGTTTTCCAAAAAGAATTTTTTCGAACAGCTGAGGTATCCAAATAAAAGTAAGTCCCGTAGATGCAGGACCACTATTTTTCATGACCTCTAATATTTCACCGTCCGAACTGCCCAATTGAGAACCCATAATGGCGAAACAGGTTCCAAAAATCATAACTCCGGAAATAAGGGAAATACAATTATTCCCCAATCCCGTGATCAATGCATTTTTCACGATGCCGAACCGCATCTGCATATAGGCACCATAGGTAATGAACATACCCCATCCCGCCCCGGTATCCCAAGCGTTTTGTGTAAGTGCTGCCACCCAAATATTAGGATTACTAAACTGATGCCAGTCAATAGTAAACAAATATCGGATGCCTTTCATAGAACCTTCAAGAGTTAAGGATCTGTTTAGAAATAACCTGCCCATTTCTATGGGTTCTTTTGCCCAGCAACTGCGTTGAAAATACTCGCCATAGCTACGGCTATGTCTGCGTTTTTCGCCTTGTTGATGAACAAAATAACTGCCTATAATTCG
>JBDNGW010000201.1:0-3160 GCA_041689735.1 Leeuwenhoekiella sp.
CGAATTATAGGCAGTTATTTTGTTCATCAACAAGGCGAAAAACGCAGACATAGCCGTAGCTATGGCGAGTATTTTCAACGCAGTTGCTGGGCAAAAGAACCCATAGAAATGGGCAGGTTATTTCTAAACAGATCCTAAGTTTTACGACAACTGCACAGGAGGTAGAATTTCAAGAGTACAATCTGGATAATGGATTGCATGTCATATTACATCAGGATAAAACGGCGCCCGTGGTCACTACTTCGGTAATGTACCATGTAGGTGGTAAAGACCGTGAGGAAGGTCGCACCGGGTTTGCTCATTTCTTTGAGCACTTGCTTTTTGAAGGGACAGAAAACATTGACAATGGCAAGTGGTTTGAAATCGTAAGCTCAAATGGCGGCTCTAACAATGCCAATACGACCAATGACCGTACCTATTATTATGAAAACTTTCCGTCCAACAACCTCAAACTTGGGCTCTGGATGGAATCTGAGCGTATGATGCATCCCATTATAGGTCAGGATGGCGTTGATAAGCAAAACGAAGTGGTCAAAGAAGAGCGCCGTATGCGTTATGACAATTCCCCATATGGTAACGTGATTACCGCAGTTAGCGAAAATGTCTTTAAAAAACACCCATATAAAGACCCGAATGTAGGCTATATGAAAGACCTTGATGCGGCCACTTTGCAGGAATTCAAGGACTATTTTAAAAAATATTATGTCCCCAATAACGCGGTTCTCGTCGTGGCCGGTGATATAGAGATCTCAGAGACTAAAAAACTCATTGAAGATTATTTTGGGCCTATTCCGCGTGGAGAAAAAATCATTCGCAATTTCCCCAAAGAAGATCCCATAACTCAGGAAATAGATGCAGAATTCCGTGATAAAAATATTCAGATCCCTGCACTTATAAATGCGTACCGCACGCCCGGTTTTGCAAATCACGACGCGTATGTGCTCAATATGATCTCTTCTTATTTAAGTGATGGTAAGAGTTCAAAACTCTATAAAAAATTGGTCGAAGATCAAAAACAGGCTTTGCAGATAGGCGCTTTTAACGTAGCACAGGAAGATTATGGTACGTATTTGGTTTTTGGGCTGCCGCTGAACAACACTCCACTGGATACACTTTCTCAAGAAATTGAAGAAGAAGTGGCCAAAGTAAGGAACGAACTTATTTCGGAGCGCGATTTTGAGAAACTTCAGAATAAATTTGAAAGCAATTATGTGGACGCTAATTCTAGCGTTGAGGGAATAGCAGGTTCACTGGCCACGTATTACTTACTTTATAACAATACGGACTTAATCAACGATGAGATAAATATCTATCGTTCCATTTCCCGTGAGGAAATCAAGGAAGTGGCCAATAAATACCTGAAACCCAATCAGCGTGTTATCATAGATTACCTGCCCGAAGCAGCACAATAATTCATCATAAAAACCGGTTTTTGGCCTTTAAAAGGCCAATTTTTAACCATTTATAATCATAAATGAAAAGCATAATGAAAAAAATAATATTCAGTCTCCTTTTTATAAGCAGCCTGGCAGCTACGGCACAAGTAGATCGGAGCGTACAGCCCAAAGCCGGCCCTGCCCCAGAAATCAATTTAGGCATTCCAGAAACCTTTACGCTGGACAATGGCTTGCAGGTCATCGTGGTGGAAAATCACAAACTGCCATGGGTAGCCTACAATCTTAGCCTTGATAACCCGCCCGCAGAGGGCAATATTACAGGTGTCTCCAGCATTATGAGCGGTATGCTGGGCAAGGGTTCTAAGGAAACCTCAAAAAATGACTATAACGAAGAGGTGGATTATCTGGGCGCTTCCATGAATTTTGGTGCCAGTGGCGCTTACGCCAGCGGACTCTCAAAATACAGCGATCGCATCCTTGAACTTATGGCCGAAGCAGCCATTCACCCAAATTTTACGCAAGAGGAGTTTGAAACCGAAAAGAACAAGTCGAAGGAAAATCTGAAATCTTCGGAAAAAAGCGTTTCTCGGGTTGCAGCTGTGGTTAGCCCAAGTTTGGCCTACGGAAAAAACACGGCAAAGGGCGAATTTGAAACCCAAAAATCATTGGACAACGTACAATTAGAGGATGTTACTGATTTTTATTCCAAAAACTTTCTTCCAAATAATGCATACCTCGTTGTTGTGGGCGACGTCAACTACAGGAAAATCAAAAAGCAGGTAAAGAAAAATTTTGAGGATTGGAAAAAAGGGAACGCACCACAGAATACGGTGACTTCTGCAAAAAACTTGGACAATCTGGCGATAAACTTCGTCGATATGGACAATGCGGTGCAATCTGAAATTGTCGTAGAGAATATCGTGGACTTTAAAATGAGCGACCCCGATTATTTCCCGGCGATCATCGCTAACCAGATCCTGGGCGGTGGCGGTGAAGCGCGCTTGTTCCAAAACTTGAGGGAAGATAAAGGCTACACCTACGGCGCTTATTCTTCGTTGGGCAACAGTAAATTTGGCTCCTCACTTTTCAGTGCATCGGCCAGCCTGCGCAATATGGTTACAGACAGTTCTGTAGTTGCCTTTCTGGATGAGATACAGGATTTTCGCAAGCAGGAAATTGAAGATGTGGATTTAGAAAATGCCAAGGCGCGTTATGTGGGCAATTTTGTGCGTTCGTTAGAACAACCTGCCACCATTGCTCGGTTTGCACTTAATATCGAAACCGAAAACCTGCCAGATGATTTTTATAAAAACTATTTGAGCAAGGTTAATGCAGTCACAAAAGAACAGGTGAAAACTGCAGCACAAAAGTATTTTATGCTTGACAACGCACGAATTGTGGTGGTGGGAAAAGGCAGTGAAGTACTTGAAAATTTACAAAAAGTGCAGTTTAATGGAAAAAATATTCCTGTTTCCTATTATGATGCGGACGCCAATGAAGTGGAAAAGCCGAATTATGAAAGCAGCATTCCGGAAGGCGTTACCGCAGCTACGGTTCTTAATAAATACATTGAAGCCTTAGGTGGCGAAGCCAAACTGAAAACGGCAGAATCAATGCATATGAATGATATACCCCCAATTCTCTAGACAGCTTTCTTCATTTTCTTAGTTTGACTATTTTTCTTTCAAGGCGCCTGCACCAGGCCCAGAGGTGGTTCAAAAGAAAAATATACTTCCTTTGGTTTCTTATCCTCTATGCTCGAA
>JBDNGW010000202.1:0-5006 GCA_041689735.1 Leeuwenhoekiella sp.
AGCGGCACGCCCATAATCTATTGCTCAAACGCACTTTCCTTGTGTATGCTGGAGCATTATGCGATACGCGGAAGCGTGGTAAGTACCATAAACTGGGATCTGGCAACTTTTGAAATTGAGGAAGAAGTCCCCTTTATCGAAAAGCTGGATTTGCCAAAAGATTGGACTGCACGTCCCTACCCAAAACACACTCGGAATTTTGGATCCGTTTGGGCCGCTCAAAACCTGGGTTTTTGCGTAGCTATACCGTCTATACGAATTCCGCTTTTCCGGTTTCCGGAGGAGCATAATTTACTTGTAAATCCTTTATATCCTGACTTTAAAAATTATATTAGGCTTATTGATATAAAAGAGATCAATTTTGAAATTAATAATATAGTCACTGAGTAAAATCTTTCCGAAGAAAATAACGAAACGGAGTGTCCTTTCTATTTAATTAAGGTGGAAAACCATAGTTGCATTTAAGAGAATTTAGAATTTGCCAAAAAGAGGATTCTTTTTAACACAATTCTATTTAGAATAAATCTAAATAATGATTAAGTTTGTTAAAAAGTGTTCTATGGAAAATGCATCTATTATTTATCAAAACGAATTTGCGATTGCTTTTTACCTACCCACTCCAAACAATAGCAATCTAGCCGCTCAGCTTGTTTTTAGGGATATGGGATTCTATCTTACACTTGACGATCTCAAGAAATTTTCTTACCAAACTGCCGATAGCCTTTACAAAAGGAAGTGCGCGAATTGCCCACATCAGGATAATTGCCGCTCCTTACTTTTAAGAACGCCTTCCTCAAAAATGGATCTGGCCGTAAGCCATAATGAACTCTGCTTGCTACGCGAGTTGCTTGATCATACAATTTTGCGCGTAGAGGCTCAAAATTACATGACTTTTGCCTTTAACTAGGGATGAACGTTTTAAGTTCGAACTGCTTTCCATCAAAAACGCCGTACGTGTAGTAATTGATCCAATCGCCAAGATTGTGATATGTTGAATTTTCTCCCACTTCAATCTGCATGGGCAAATGCCGGTGACCAAAAATAAAATAGTCATAATGGTTGGTTTCCAGCTTTCTCTTGGCATACGTGGCCAGCCATTCATTTTCTTCACCCAGAAAAACGGAATCGTCAGTTCCGGAAATCAATTTGTTTTTAACCGAAAGATGTTGGGCGATACGCACCCCTATATCTGGGTGAACCCACCGGAAAAGCCACTGAAAAAACGGGGATTTAAACACTTTTTTCATCCTTTTGAATCCTTTATCTCCTGGGCCCAGACCATCGCCATGCCCTATAAAAAAACGCTTATCACCCAGTTGAAAAACCTGGGGTTCATGAAAGACGGGAATATCCAGCTCTTCCATAAAATAATCGTCCATCCAGAGATCATGGTTGCCCACAAAAAAGTAAATGCGGATGCCACTATCCCGAAGTTCGGCAAGTTTGCCCAGTACGAGCACAAATCCCTTGGGCACCACGGTTTTATATTCAAACCAAAAATCAAAGAGATCACCAAGCAAAAAGATAACTTCCGCATCGGTTTTTATGCTGTCTAGCCACTTGACGAACTTCCTTTCGCGGGGTTTGCTTTCGGCGGGCGTAGGTGCGCCTAAATGATTATCGCTGGAAAAGTAAATCTTTTTTCCTTTTGGCAGGTTTATTTTCGATGTAGGTTTTGTCATAATTGTGGCGCCCTAACCTCTAATGGAAGAGAATTTAATTACGTGCAGTTTGCTCCCCCTTTGGGGGTTGGGGAGATTGATCTGTAGCATACCATTCGGCAAAACTGGTGTCGGTTTCCTGTAATTTTAGAGCGAAAAGGGTAATATCTTGAGGAAGTCGTTGCTTTATCTTACTGGCGAAATCAATGACCATCATCTCGCTAGTGGGCTGGTAATCTACGAGCAGCACATTATGGCCACGGGTTGAAAGTTCGTTGGCCAGCTCCACGTGCGGTGTATTCTTATTGAAAACCGTGGCATGATCAAAAACATCCACAATCTCCTCTTTGACGATCTTTTTAAGGTCACCAAAATCGATCACCATACCAAACTTCACATTTTCCCGATCGGCTATTGGCGTGCCGATAACGGTCACCGAAAGTTTGTAACTGTGCCCGTGTACATTGCGGCACTTGCCGTCGTAGCCGTAAAGCGCATGGCCGGTCTCGAAAGAAAATAGTTTGGTAATGCGTATGTTACTCATAAGTTGATGTCTTTTTGCGATATTGCTTGATCATCACAACTATAGCAGAGACAAGTAGCAATACTAAAATGGCAATATATAGCCCAGATTCGCGAATAAAATGGCCAATTATCAAGCCAATATCATAACTTCTATCAGATGCCGTCTGTTTTAGTAAAAAGAGCAGAAAATCGTTCATTTCCGCATTTTTTTATAAACAACTACGACGATAAGCGCTACAGCCAGCAGTATCCAGAAACCGTAACCACTTAAAAACTGAAGAATGTCCATTGCGTGCGTATGTGATTTATGTGGCAAAAGTAACAAACTCTGCGCTGCGCTCCTAAAAATAAGAATACAGAAAGGAATTATCAATTGTACATGGTTTTTTAGGCTGAATTTAAGCACGTGAATTAAGATCGCTTTAGGTAATTAGATTTTATCTAGAAAGAAAATATAAGATCCTCAATACATGTTGATTTAGGCTGAAACCTGAGGTTTAAACCGCTTCCTAAACTTAAATATAAGCGCTGCCCCTCGAATGAACATCCACACACTAAAGGCGATCCAGATCGAATAAAGTTTCAGTCCAAAATAATCTCCAATGAAAATCGCGGGAACAAAACCAAAAAATGTAGCCATTAGAAGGACGTTGCGTAGGTATTTCATTTCGCCCATTCCCTTAAAAATTCCATCGAGGATAAAAGCGATCGCATTAAGCGGCTGCATGATTATAATGATAAAGAAAATCGCTGAATAACGGTCAATAACGTCTGGTTCTTTACTAAAAATCAGACCGAGAGGTTCATAGAACAATACGCCCAGAAGCATTAAAAATAAGGAAACGCCCACGCCATAAAAACTTACTTTTTTGCCCAGTTCCCACAGTCCGTCATAATCGCGCGCGCCCAGCAAACGACCGGCAAGAATATTACCAGCAGCGGCATAACCGTCTATAAAAAAGGAAGAAAAAAGCCATATATTGATGAGTATCGTTTGTGCAGCAATATAAGAAGCGCCATAATCTGTCGCGAAGGAGTTGGCCAGATATAATGCCAGATTTAGTGCGATCGTACGCACAAAAAGGTTGAGCGCCATACCAATGAGCCGGTACAGTTCCGGATTTATGGGAAATCGTAATTTAAGGGAAACATCGGTTTTCCAAAGCACTAAAACAAGCGACAACACCGCCATAAAACCTTGTGCGATCAGACTGGCGTATGCAGCGCCGCGCAAGCCGAGTTCTGGCAGCCAACCTTCAATACCGTAAACCAGCATAAAATCAAGACCTATATTAAGCGAGGCACCCAGAATCGCAACCACCATGGGCCAAAAAGTATTCTGAAGTCCACGGAAAATACCAAAAATCGCAAACGTGAGCAGCGTAAGTGGAAATCCCCAGACGCGGATGCTGTAATACTGCACGCAATAGTCCAAAATCAGGTTCTGGGCATTGTACAGCGAGAAAATGCCGTTGATAAAGGGAAGCGTTCCGCCCAGGATAATTATGCTGAGAATGATGTTGAAATAAACGGCCTGCGCGGGCAGATTTTTGATCTCGTCCAGTTTTCCGGCGCCATAATACTGCGCGATAATAGCTTGTAAAGCGCTGCGCGTTTGCCGCAGCACCCAGATTAAGGCCGAAATGAACGAGCCCACAATTCCCACGGCGGCAAGCGCTTCAGTGGCATTGAGATCTATATTGCCCACCACGGCCGCATCTGTTGCAGAAAGTATGGGCTCAGCAATCCCGGTGAGCAATGCGGGGATCGCCAGCCGGTTGATATTTTTAAAGGAAAGTAAGGATGAGGTTGTGGGCATTTATTTTAAATAACAACGTAAAGTGTTCGAGAAGGTATTTTTACCTTTCCTTTGGAGAGGTCAAAACTGCTATTTCCAGCAGTTCTGGGTGAGGATAAATTAGCCATTCAAGGGCAGTTCGTAACAGTAAAAAGGATGTTTGCTCTGTTTGGGAAAATATACGTTGCCCAGTTTATGGTAGCCACGCTGTTCATAAAATCGATGATTGCGGGTATTCTGACTGAAAGTATCCAATCTCACCGACTGAAAATCACCCTTTTTTGCCCAATTTTCGGCAAAAAGCATCAATTTTTGAGCAATTCCCTGGCCTTGGTAATCGGGATGTACCGCCAGTCTATGGATGTAAATGGAAGGTTTGTCGCTTTCGGTAAGCCATTTAACTTCGTTATAAATAGATCTTTAAAGGTGGAAATTACAATGCTGCCCAAAAGGTTTCCGCTGTTTTCGAGCACGTAGAGTTCTTCTCGCTCCACATCATGTTCAAAAGCGTCTCTTGTGGGATAATGTTTATTCCATTGGTGAATACCATTTGCAATCATTTTAATGGCACAAGCGCGTGTTATTGCCACTATCTCATCGATTTCTTCAATTTTTGCCAGACGGATCATAGTAGAGATTATTGTATTAAAGCACAAACTTAAACAATGCATAAATACCTTCCTTTTTTAATGCAGAATTTAGTTATATTTGCCGTCTCAACAAGGGAGCATCCTCCCTTGTACTTGGGGATGTAGCTCAGTTGGCTAGAGCGCTTGACTGGCAGTCAAGAGGTCGTGGGTTCGAGTCCCATCTTCTCCACAATGTTGACTGATAATCAGTTGGTAATCCAAAAAACACCCAATTCTAATTGAATTGGGTGTTTTTTTTAGTGTGCCGTGCATGGCAAATGACTAGACGGTGCAAGTCCGTTATGGGGGTCTGTAGTTACCTACCATTAGCTTAGGGCAAGGGTGTCCACCGTGAGGTGGAATCTGAAGGAAGCCTACGGCAAAGTTCTGGCC
>JBDNGW010000203.1:0-7369 GCA_041689735.1 Leeuwenhoekiella sp.
ACTACATACTACAGTTAGCAAATGAAAATGGGATTCTTTTAGAATAGTAAAACCCTCACAAACTCAAATTCCCCGCTAGTTGCTTCAGGGTAACTTCAGAAAGTTTAGCTTGATAGGTGGCCTCACTGTAGCGCACTTTCGCGTTGATATAGTTGAGCTGCGCGGTACGGAATTCAATCGTGGGAATGGTGCCTATCTTAAATTTTTCAAGCGTAATATCCAGGTTTTCTTTGGCGATGGCCTCGTTGCGCTGCTCCAGGTCAATTAACCGCACATTGGTAAGATAGGTCTGATAGGCGGTCGTAAGTTGTGACTGCAATGTTTGTAGTTGTCGCTCGATTACAATTGCACTATTTTCAATCTGTAATTTGGCGATCTTTTCATCCCTGTTTTGGGTGAACCCGTCAAAAATATTGACGCTGGCCGTAAAACCATAATTAAAACCCTTCGACGAGTTGCTGCTTGTAAAACCGAGGCTAGATTGAGACTCGTTAAAATTATAGCCGGTAGTTCCCACCAGCACTGGATAGCGATTGGCCCGTACACGCTTAAATTGGAGTTCGGCGATGCGCTTGTTGATAAGTTGCGCCTTTAACTCTGGATTTTGATCATTGGCCAAGTCCACCAATTCCTGCAATTGCAACGATTGATCAACCAGCATGGCGTCCACTACCTTAAACTCGGTCTGGGTAGCGCGCGCCATAATCTCGTTGAGCCTTGTTTTGGTATTGGCATACAATTCAACCTGGCGCAAAAGCAAGGTCTGGTCTGTATTTAAGTCTACCTGTGCATTGAGCACCTCCAGTTTTGAAGCTTTACCTATCGTAAACCGATTTTGTGCGAATTCTACGCGTTGTTGGGAAATCACCAGTGTACTGTCTAGAGCAGAGAGCTCCTGTTTTTGCTGTACGATTTCAAAATAGGTAGTCATCACATTAGCCACGCGAACCAAAATGGCCTGTTTCAATTCCGTTTCGCCTAGGTTTTCTAATTCTTTAAGTTGGTCATAGCGGGCAAACATGCCAAAACCGTCAAAGATCGTCCAGTCCAGATTGACGCCGTAATTCAAGTTATTATTTTTACCGTTATTAAGTTCACGACGCGTCCCGTCTGCCCGAACCTGTGAGATATCCTGAATATTGTTATTATCAGAAACACTGCCCTGTACGCTGGGCAAAATTCCGGCGTAGCCTAAACTTACCCCTTCGGTATCAATTTGAAGGTTATTTTTGGCCAAGCGTATCTCATAATTGTTTTCCAAGGCAATACTTACTGCCTCTTCTACCGTAAGCAGTTCTTGGGCATGAGCAGACCACATGGTGCCAACTAAAACAATGAAAAAATAGATGATTTTAAGTATGCTGCAATTCATTTTCATAAGTTTCCAAGCGATCTAATTCAGGACGCTGTTTCTTTTCTCGCGACCACATTACATAAACACCCGGGATTATAAATAAAGTAAGGATGAGCGAAAAGATGGTGCCACCTATAATTACCACACCCATACCAATGCGGCTTTCTGAGGCTGCGCCCAAAGAGACTGCAATGGGAAGCGCGCCCAATGCAATGGTCAGACTGGTCATCAAAATAGGGCGTAAACGTGATTCCGAAGCTTTCAATATCGCCTCCAGTTTGGGCATACCATCTTCCCGCAGTTGGTTAGCGAATTCTACAATAAGAATTCCATTTTTGGTCACCAGACCAATGAGCATAATCGTGCCTATCTGACTGAAAATATTCCAACTCTGACCAAAAAGCCATAATGAAAATAAAGCTCCCGCCACCGCCATGGGAACGGTAAGAATAATGATAAACGGATCTATAAAACTTTCAAACTGTGCGGCCAGAATAAGATAAATAAGCAAAAGTGCCAAACCAAAGGCAAAAACCGTATTGGAGCCACTTTCCACAAAGTCCCTCGACTCACCGCCCAGATCTGTCGTAAAGCTCTCGTCAAGTACTTTCTCTTTGATGCGTTCCATCGCGTCAATACCATCCCCAATACTTTTTCCTGGAGCGAGATTTGCCGAAACGGTGGCGGACATATACCGATTGTTGTGAAAAAGTTGCGGCGGACTACTATGCTCCGTAGTGTTTACGAGATTATCCAGTTGAATTAAAACGCCGTCCTTGTTTCGTACAAAAATAGAGGTGAGATCTGTGGGGGAATTGCGGTCATTTTTATCAAACTGACCCAGAACCTGATATTGCTTTCCATTGCGTAAAAAATAACCAAAACGCTGGCCGCTGAGCGAGAGCTGAAGTGTCTGAGCCACGTCCCGCACAGAAACCCCAAGACTTTCGGCCTTCTCCCTGTTTATGGTCACATAAAGTTCTGGCTTATCAAATTTAAGATTAACGTCTGTATAGGAAAACGTAGGATCATTTTCCGCCTCGCGCATAAACTCAGGGATTTTTTCCTGTAGTTTCTGAAAATTGGGCGCTTGAATAATATACTGAATGGGCGGGCCACCACGGCGGTTTACCGAAATGGTTGGCCGCTCCGAAACATTGGATTTTGCCCCCACGTATGTACCAGCCCACCTATTGAGATCTGTGGCGATCTCGTGCTGTGAGCGATCCCTGTCACCAGGCTGTTCAAGCGCAATAAAGGCACGTCCACTGTTTACAGATGAGGAACCAAAACCGGGGGAAGTAAGTACAAGGCTCACTTTTTTTTCAGGTAGGGAATCGTTGATAAGCTTCGTGATATTCTTCATGTAGCGATCCATATAATCATAGGAAGAGCCTTCTGGCGCGGTGACGCTAAGCGATACAAAACTGCGGTCATCATAGGGCGCGGTCTCTTTCTTTAGAAGTGTGTAAAAAAGGCCAATGATAGCAATACATAAAAACAGCAACGGGAAACTGAGCCATTTACGTTTCATAAAACTGCGCAGCGAGGAGGCGTAACCAGTATTCATCTGTACGAAATACTTTTCGGTAACCTGATAGAATTTACCCCTTTTCTGTTTGCCCGGTTTTATAAGATATGCGTTGAGCATGGGGGTAAGTGTGAGCGAAACGAAGGCTGAAATAAGCACCGCAGCGGTCAAAACCACCCCAAATTCCCTAAATAACCGCCCTACAAAACCTTCAAGGAAAATAACCGGAAGAAAAACCGCGGCAAGGGTAATGGAAATCGAGATAATAGCAAAGAAAATCTCGTTGGAGCCTTTTATTGCCGCTTCGATAGGTGACATCCCCTCCTCTACTTTTTTATATATATTCTCGGTCACCACAATCCCGTCATCAACGACAAGACCAGTAGCAAGCACGATCGCCAGAAGCGTAAGCACATTGACGGAATAGCCAAAAATCCACATGACAAAGAAGGTGGCGATCAGTGATACTGGAATATCAATAAGCGGTCGCAGTGCCATGGACCAGTCCCTGAAAAAGAGAAAAATAACCAGGATTACCAGTACAATGGAGATGCCAAGGGTTTCTGCCACTTCGGTGACCGCGCGCCGTACAAATACGGTATCATCAATCACCACGTTCAATTTAAAATCTTTGGGCAGTTCCTTTTTCAGCTTCTCATATTCGGCATAAAACGCATCGGCGATTTCCAGATAATTGGTTCCCGGTTGGGGGATAATGGCAGTTGCGACCATAGGCTGACCGGAATCGCTCATTTTGGTCTCCATATTCTCGCCTTCCAGCGAAGCACGACCCACATCACTCAAACGCACCACTTTGTTGCCTTGGGTAAGGATAATAATATTATTAAAACCTTCTTCGGTAGAGAGGTTCCCTACTGTTTTTACGGTAAGTTCCGTATTGGCACCGGTCAGTTTTCCTGACGGAAGTTCTACATTCTGCGCCAGAAGCGCGTTGCGCACATCAGCCACGGTCGCGCCATAAGAAGCCAGTTTTATGGGATCTATCCACAAGCGCATGGCGTACCGGCGCTGCCCCCAGATCTGTACACTGCTCACCCCGGGAATGGTCTCGAGGCGCTGCGCGATTACATTTTCAGCATAATCGGACAGTTCCAGGATGTTTTTAGTATCACTTTGAATGGTCATGGAAAGGATCCGCTCGGCATCGGCATCTGCTTTGGAGACCACTGGTGGCGCGTCAATATCTTCGGGTAGGCTGCGCACCGCCTGTGAGACTTTATCGCGCACATCATTTGCTGCTTCCTCTAAATTTTTATCAAGGTTGAATTCTATATTGATCCGGCTGGAACCTTGGGTACTTGAAGATGTTAAATTGCGAATACCGTCAATGGAATTGATCGATTTTTCCAGCGGTTCCGTAATCTGTGATTCAATGATATCTGCATTGGCTCCAGAATAGCTTGTGCTCACGGAAACCACCGCCGGGTCTATAGAAGGAAATTCCCGAACCCCCAAATATGTATATCCAATCACACCAAAGAGGATGAGCGCGATGTTCATCACGATAGTAAGTACGGGCCGTTTGATACTTGTTGTGGAGAGACTCATTGGGAGACCATATTAGTAACTTCTTCGAGATTTACTTGAACTTCCGTGCCGTCATTGAGTGCCATAACGCCATAAACCAGTACCGTATCCTGCGCTTTGAGTCCGGAAATCACACGCACCACACTATCAGTACGTGAGCCCGTTTTCACCTCGATCTCCCGAGCTTTCCCGTTGCGGTATACAAAGATTTTCTTCCCGTTCTGGATGGGGATCAGCGCTTCGGTGGGGACAAGTAGCGCGTTCTCTATCGTTTCTAGTGGGAGCAGCACATTAACGAAAGTACCTGGGTAGAGTTTCCCTTCACTATTGTCTGCGATCGCTCGCATACGAAGAGTACGGGTGGCAACATCAACAGCAGGTTCTATGGCGTAAATTTTTGCGGTATATTCTTCGTTTGATCCTGGAGTACTAAAGCTTATCTCACTGTTTACCCTCATTCTTGGGGCATATTTCTCGGGGATCGCGAATGTGATTTTCAATTGACTGGTATTTACCAGTTTTGCAATGGGGGTTTGCGGGGTAACATAGGTTCCTTCCGAGATTTCTCGCAGTCCGATGGTTCCCGAGAATGGGGCACGAACAGTGGCTTTTGAAAGTTGGGCGCCAATGAGCTCTGAAGAAGCTTTGGAGAAAGCTAGATCTGCATTGGAAACATCATATTCTTCCTGACTAATCGCCTGTTTTTCGAGTAGAAGCTTGGCGCGACGTTCATTTTCCGAAGCTAGTTTTTGGGCACTGGCCATCATAGATCGCTGCGCACGTAGTTCAACATCGTTTACTTTGAGAAGCACCTGACCTTTACGGACTTCACTTCCCTCCTCAAAATTGATCTGCTCTACCACGCCGCTCACTTCGCTGCGAATATCAATCTGTTCATTGGCCTCAAGCGAAGCCGATAAGGATAAATTATCATCAAACTTTTGAGGCTTGAGTATCAAACCACCCACAACAACCGCAGTGCGGGGACCATCTTTTTTTCCGGCGGCGGCCTGCTCTTTGTTATCTATAATCCGAAAGACAACAAGGCTTATTAAACCCAGTATCAAAACAGAGTAAACAATATATTTTACTTTCATAGTCGAGCCTTAGGCACAATAAAGGTTGTTATAAAGAATTGTCAAATTTAATTAACAATAGCATGGAATGGGAACTCTTTGGAAAAACTATGACTTTAAAAATGGCCAAAGGTTTAATCTGAATATCCTATATTTTTTCATGGGATTTTAAATTTTGTCTTAACTTTCAGAATTATACCTTATTTACTGCTGCCCAAAAAATGTGAAAATCAAATAATTTCAATCTTCCCAAATTACAAAGCGACCGTTAATCTCAATTTTTGATTGAAAATCGACTATTTTAAGACATAAACCAATTTCTTTTATATTGTTTTAAGTAATTTTTAAACATTATAATTGTTAAAAAGAAACTGTAATTGAAACATTCATCAACTTTACGGACAATCTAGTGTTACGTTAAATATAATGTGGCGTATCAGGAAATCGCATATTTTTGGTCAGGTATAGGAAGAAAATAATTCCATAGCCGTAACTGCAGAATTATTTTTTAACGAAGAGATGGCCTAAAAGATGCCTTGCATTACGTCAGCTTATGCTTAACTTAACACTGGAATAAGTAATACACAACATACTGCCCGAATAAGACGTATTGGGTACGATCACCTGAAAAACAACCATGAATCACGACACTGCTTTATCATCACAAATTGCCAAAGAGGACCTTATGGAAATCCAAAAGGCAAAGTTCAATTTAGAAAATGTTTCCTTTTTAATGAGAGCCTTTAATACTATAGGCACTCCTATAGACGCCGGCATGGCGCTCATACCAGAAAAATATCAGGACAAGGTGCAGCAGACTATTCAGCAGGCGCTGCGACTGGCCGTTAAAGCTAATTTACGGACCATGAAAAACGATGTGCGCGGTAAAAAAGCCTCCAGTACCATGTATAAAATGTTCACTGGCTTTTCCGGTGCGGCGGGCGGATTTCTGGGCGTAGCGGGTTTTACGGCGGACTTGCTTGTTTCCACCAAATTTATGATGCGTTCCATACTGGATATTGCACGCAGTCAAGGGGAAAATGTACATGATATAGAAACGCAGCTCGCCTGTCTTGAGGTGTTTGCCCTGGGCGGGACCTCAGCCGATGATGATGAGATTGATACCAGTTACTATGCAACAAGGGCAGCACTTCATACAGTCATGAACCGTGCGGGCGCATACATTGCCCAGAACGGGACATCAAAGGTCATTGAGACACTGGCCGCACAATCTTCTGCCCCTTTGGCCAAAGTGATCAGTCAGGTAGCCACGCGCTACAGCTTGCAGGTAAGTGAGAAATTTATGGCGCAGTTGATACCGGTCGTGGGTGCTGCTGCAGGTGCTTCGATAAATATGATCTTTATCTCGCATTTTCAGAAAATGGCAACAGCGCATTTTACCTTACGCCGCATGGAACGTAAATATGGCCGCGGCTTTATTGAAACTTCATTTGCTGAACTGCCTTCTTAAAGATTGTTTAAACCTTCCTTCGTGCCGCTAGCAGGTAGGTTGTATCCTTGCTGATTTCCATCCTACATAGCTATCGGGAGAAAATCAGTTTGAAATGACCCTGCTTACCAGATGCTTTCTTGCCAAGGCAGGACATTCCAGTTAAATAAGCTTAAAGATTGCAACAGTTTTAGCTGCCTTAAAGTTTCACTCCACACTACTCAAATCTTCGTTTTTTAATTCTGCAAAGCGGAAAACCTATAAATAAATACTCCTCACATTAAAGTTTATCTAATAGTTTATTAAATATATCTAAAAATAATACCGTTAAATCCATCATACCCTAATTTTACACTGTAATAAAAATATAGATTCAACTTTTTACTAACGCATTAATAAACAACTAAAAA
>JBDNGW010000204.1:0-5738 GCA_041689735.1 Leeuwenhoekiella sp.
CGAATTATAGGCAGTTATTTTGTTCATCAACAAGGCGAAAAACGCAGACATAGCCGTAGCTATGGCGAGTATTTTCAACGCAGTTGCTGGGCAAAAGAACCCATAGAAATGGGCAGGTTATTTCTAAACAGATCCTAAGCAAGTTCTAATAAATATTTTTAAATCCAAATTGAATTCGTAACCAATATAGGTAAGTAACACCATCCATAAAATTAATGTGAATCCAAACGCGGCTATTATTCTATCTAGAATTAGGTCGAATACTTTTCCTTTGTTTATCCATTTATTCCATTTGGAATTCATAAAAAAGAAGTAAGTTGGAAGTTCACTCGCAACCCAACAAACTCCAACCGATGAACTCAAAATTATTTTATCAAATAAGTCCAAATCGTAAAAATCCGATTTGAACAAAAACAATTGTAGATATGAAATTAAAAAAGCGAACACAAAAATCAGTAAACCGTTTTTTTGTATTGGTTCAATATCGAAAAATTCTTTAATATTCATTATGGCTCAAATATTTGACAACGTATTTTATACTTCAAACTTTAGAAACTACCAGTATTAAAGAGATAACAGCAAAATAAATTCCAAAATTGTTATCTTTTCTAATTTTTGAAATTCCGAAAGCAATTAAAGCAGAAATTGCCAAAAAAGGTAATGAGTATGCTATAGAGCTAGATAGTGGATATTGGTTATTTTGCCAATTAAAATATAGGGTGTAACTAATTCCCATAATTACACCAATCATATTTCTGTTTTCTTTTGTGAATTTCAACATATTATTTATAAAACAAAGATTAACATAAGGCCAACAAAGAAGGAGATTAAAATCATAAATACTTTATTATTCCATTTTTTGAAAAATATACGGTAAATCAAATAAATTGGAGTTGCAAACACTATTCCGCAGAGTAAAGTTCCAAAAATCCAAGTTAGCATACCGCTATTTTCATAGCCCCCCATTGAAGAAATACTATTTGGTTTAAACCCTAATAACACTATTTTTAAAGGAATGACAGTAGCCATTATGAACCACCATATTAAATATTCTTTAGAAAAAATGGGATGTATTCTCATTATTTTTTATTTCTTTTCTTCTCCAAAATGTTCGGAGTTCTCTAAAACTCTTAGAAACTCTTGGTAATATTTCCCAAGCAAGTTTTGTCCATCAGCTCTCGTTTGAGGCGAATAATATTTGTCAACGTCTAAATCACGTAGATTATCAAACTTCAGATATTTTGCCATTTCTTGGAGAAGTATTATTAAATATCGCCCACTGTCCGAAACCTCGGTAGAGTTGGGTGAAGTCGCTTTGTATAGTTCTGCATAAGCTTTCCGTACAGTTGAAACTTTATGAAAAACAGGGTCAATTTGATTCAAAGCTACAATGTATTCATCAGTCCGTGGAGTTAGTCCACGTTGCCCCATTAAAATCCGGAAAATTTCCATTTGACGTTCTTTTTCCGTCTTTTTTTCGTCAAGAAAACGAGTTACTTGAACCGCTATTAGTGGAGAAATTAAAATAGCGATCACACTAATAATTCCGATTATGATGTTTGATTCCATATTTGATTTAAATGTTTGCCAACTACTATTTAATCGTACTCTGCCCCCATGTGCACATTTTTATAATTGATATTCGTATCCTTGGGGTGCGTGCTATAATCTGCGATAAAATCCCCAACTTTGGTGGTTGTAAAGGGATTTTTTGGGTTGATATCTGCCGTGGTAATATGCAGTTCGAGTGATTTTTCCAATGCAATTTCTATTGCCTGCGCTTCTTTATGGAGATTCAAATGGTGCAACATCATCGCGAAGGAAAGAATGGACACTTGTACAACCTTAATGTTCACTTTCTAATATTTTCAAAAGTTTTTTAGGATTTTGCCGATTATCCCAAAAAGCGTAAATTATCAAGTTTATGTCTGAAACTTGATAATAAATGCTATAATTCCCGAGAGAAGCAACTCGAATGTCTTTAAAATCCGTCGATTTGTAAATAAAAGGTGTTTTTGCTATTTGGTTAGTTCTTTCCGTAACCAATTTTAAAAGTTTAATAGAATACGTATTATATTTATTTCATTTAACCCAGTATTCTAAAATTCCAACAAGTTGTAAATCGGCTATCCTTGTCCAAATTACATTGTGTTTAGCCATTCCAGATTTCTTTTACTCATTACGTCTTGAGAAATCAGTTTTCCATTTTTGATATCTTCTTCACTCATCTCTAACATTATTTTTTGCTCTTTTGTCAATTCGACCACTTCAGATACAGATGAACTTGAAGTAATCAATTTGTCAAGAGCTTGCAAAAATTCTTTGTTTCTGATTGATAAGATTTTATTTATCAAACCATTTCTAATAGTATCAACTGTTGCCATTTTTTTGTCTTTTGAGATATAAATATCCGAAAAATCAATGAGTTGTCCTAATGCAATAACCAATTAAATAATCGTGCTCTGCCCCATGTGCACATTTTTATAATTGATATTGGTATCATTGGGGTGCGTGATATAATCTGCGATAAAATCCCCTACTTTTGTGGTTGTAAAGGGATTTTTAGGGTTGATATCTGACGTGGTTATTTTCAGTTCGAGCGATTTTTCTACCGCTTTTTCTACCGCTTTCGCTTCTTTATGGAGATCCAAATGGTGGAGCATCATAGCGGCAGAAAGAATGGACGCCAATGGATTTGCAATATTTTTCCCTGCTGCCTGCGGAAAAGAACCGTGAATGGGCTCAAACATCGCATGCTCATAACCTATGGAAGAGGACGCGAGCAACCCTATGGAACCACCAATGACACTCGCTTCATCACTGATGATGTCGCCGAAAAGGTTTTCGGTAAGGATTACATCAAACTGTTTTGGGTTTAAAATGAGCTGCATCGCGGCGTTGTCAACAAAAAGAAAATCAAGTTGTACATCGTCATATTCCTTAGCGATTTCGGTCACTGTTTTTCTCCAAAGGCGCGAGGTTTCCAACACATTTGCTTTATCAACCAAAGTGAGTTTTTTACGTCGGTTTTGTGCTTCCTTAAAGGCTAGATGTGTGATACGCGAAATTTCTTCTACTGAATACGAACAGCCGTCGCTTGCCGTTTGGCCGTCCTCGCTCAGTTCTTTGGAGCCAAAATAAATACCGCCGGTCAGTTCCCTGAAAATAGTAATATCTGTACCAGAAATTATTTCTCGGCGCAATGGAGAATTTTCTATAAGTTGGGCGTACGCCTTGACCGGACGCACGTTACAGAACAGACCCAAAGATTTGCGCAGTTTGAGCAGACCTTGCTCTGGCCGCACTTTGGCTGAAGGATCATTATCATATTTGGGATGGCCAATGGCGCCAAAAAGAATAGCGTCACTTTTCCTGCAAACCTCTAGAGTCTCCTCTGGGAGTGGATCGCCTGTAGTATCAATGGCAACAGCGCCTACAAGTGCTTGGGTATAGAAAAATGTATGATTGAACACATCAGCTATCGCATCAAGCGCTTTTACGGCTTGGTCTGTAACTTCGGGGCCAATACCGTCACCGGGGAGAAGGGCTATTTTATATCTCATAACATTATTTTTAAGGAAAAAATGGTCAAATTTGGCCGTTTTTAGGGTATTTTTTGAAGTCTATTGGGGTTTTATCAGCAAATTTAGAGTAAAATCAAGATAATCAACTATTTATAAAAAAGGTTAATTTATCTGATTTTTGATCAAAAAAATCCGTATTTGGGTCTAAACGGCGATTTTTCGCTCTTTCTCAAAGGTTTCTATGGTCTCCTTTTTGCTGAGCAAGTAGTCAATATCATCATACCCATTGATCATACAAACCTTTTTATAGGGATCTATATCAAAGGATTGTTGACCAACTTCAGAAGTGATCACTTGTTTTTCTAAATCTATGGTAATCTCGGACTTTGGATTTTCTTTGATCCTTTGCAGTAGGTTTTTTAGATATTCTGGGGTTACCTGTAATGGTAAAATACCATTATTGAGCGCGTTGCCCTTAAAGATATCTGCAAAAAAACTGCTTACCACGACTTTAAAACCATAGCCTCCAAGTGCCCAGGCTGCGTGTTCCCTACTGGAACCGCAACCGAAATTATTGCCGGCCACGAGAATCGAGCCGGAATACGCGTCATTGTTCAGTACAAAATCTTCATTTTCACTACCGTCTTTATTGTATCTCCAATCCCGGAACACATTATTGCCAAAGCCTTTTTTATCGGTTGCCTTGAGGAAACGTGCTGGAATGATCTGATCTGTATCTATATTTTCTACGGGCAGCGGGACTGCTGTATCGGTAAGTTTTGTGAACTTTTCCATTAATTCAAGTTTTTGGTAATGTCAACAATTTTTCCTTCCACCGCGGTGGCAGTGGCCATTAACGGGCTTGCCAAAATCGTACGCGCGCCTTGGCCCTGGCGTCCTTCAAAATTACGGTTGGAAGTAGAAACGCAATATTCCCCATCGGGGATTTTATCATCATTCATAGCCAGACATGCCGAGCAACCGGGCTGTCGCAGGTCAAAACCGGCTTCGGTAAAAATATGGTCAAGGCCTTCTTCCACCAGTTGCTTGGCCACTTGTTGGGAACCGGGAACGAGCCAGGCGTTTACATTTTCGGCTTTATGTTTTCCTTTTACATAATTTGCCGCGATACGGAAATCTTCGATCCGCGAATTGGTACAACTTCCTATAAACACATAATTAATTGGTTTTCCGATAAGGCTTTCCCCTTTATTGAAACCCATATATTCTAAGGATTTCTCCAGATTTTCGTCATTTTTGTCGGGAATATGGCCGCTTATTTTCATTCCCATTCCAGGGTTTGTGCCGTAAGTGAGCATGGGTTCTATATCTGCTGCGTCAAAGTTGTATTCTTTGTCGAATTTGGCATCAGGATCGGATGGAAGGGTCTTCCACAATTCGACTTTTTGCTCCCATTCGGCTCCTTTTGGGGCAAATTTCCGGCCTTTTATGTACTTGAAAGTGGTTTCATCTGGAGCGATCATTCCGCCGCGGGCGCCCATTTCTATGCTCATATTGCAGACGGTCATGCGGCCTTCCATGCTCATTTCCTCAAAAACATTTCCGGCATATTCACAAAAATATCCAGTACCGGCATTTGTACCCAGCTGCGAAATGACGTATAGAATGACGTCTTTGGGCAGCACGCCATTTTTCAGTTCCCCATTTACCGAAACCCGAAGTTTTTTCGGTTTGGTCAATAAAAGACATTGACTGGCAAAAACCTGCGCCACCTGACTGGTCCCAATTCCGAAAGCAATCGTTCCAAAAGCACCGTGCGTAGAGGTGTGGCTGTCGCCGCAAACCATGGTCATACCGGGTTGGGTAATGCCCAGTTCTGGCGCGATTACGTGTACGATACCGTTATATTCATGACCTAGATCGTAAAGTGTAATATCGTGTTTAGTACAGTTTTCGGTAAGTTTTTGGAGTTGGTGGCGAGATAAAGCGTCCTTTATGGGCAGATGTTGATCTACCGTGGGCGTATTATGATCTGCGGTGGCCACGATCTGCTCTGGGCGCGCCACGGGAATGCCGCGTTCCTCAAGTTCTGCAAAAGCTTGCGGACTCGTAACTTCGTGAATGAGATGTTTATCGATGTATAAAACCTGCGGGCCGTTTGCGACCGTATCTACCACATGGGCATCCCAGACTTTATCAAATAAGGTTTTTCCTGCCATTTTAATATTTGGTTCAAAACAACCAATTTTTGAC
>JBDNGW010000205.1:0-9670 GCA_041689735.1 Leeuwenhoekiella sp.
TAGAAGGTAGGCAATAACGAGCAAACATAACATGCCCAGAACGCCGCGCCATAGGCTGTCAAACGAAAATCCCTCATTGGGTAGAAGCGTGGCTGCTTCCTTTACAGGTAATATCTTTTGTACGCTCTGTGCAGCAGATGTTGAAATGGAACTTAGGAAAACTATCAGGATAAGTAGTAGTTTATGCATCAAACCTAGTTGCGTTTTGAAATTTCGTCCCTAATCTTGGCCGCAGTCTCATAATCTTCCTGTGTCACTGCTTTATCAAGTAAAGTATTGAGTTCTTGAAGTGGGAGCTTAGAATAGTTACTTTTAGAAGAAGGTTGTTCTTTGTCCTGAATAAGATCATCGACCATTAAGTTTTCATTAGCACCACCTTCTTCAGATTGTTCATTGGTCTTTAAGAAAATACCTGCTTTATCCAGTATGTTCTTATAGGTGAAAATAGGGGCATTAAAACGCAGTGCCAGGGAAATTGCGTCACTGGTACGTGCATCTATGGTCTCTTCCTTATCCTCGCGCTGACATATAAGACTTGAATAAAAAACGCCATCTACCAGTTTATGAATGATGACCTGCTTGATCACAATATCAAAGCGATCAGCAAAATTCTTAAAAAGATCATGGGTGAGGGGGCGCGGAGGGCGTATCTCTTTTTCCAGGGCAATAGCAATGCTCTGGGCCTCAAAGGCGCCTATAACTATGGGGAGTTTTCGCTCTCCTTCAATCTCGCTCAGGATTAGCGCATAGGCCCCGTTTTGGGTCTGGCTATACGATATCCCTTTAATGTTCATCCGCACTAAACTCATGGGGCAAAAATAGGAAAAGACTGCTTAAAAGAGGAAAAAATCCTCAGATAAAACAGCCTTTGATTTAATTACTTTAATGGTTTAAGAATTCTGTTCTTTAAACGCCTTTAATTTCTCATTCAATTTGGGTATAATCTCAAGAGCATCCCCCACTACGCCGTAGTCTGCAGCCTTAAAGAAAGGTGCTTCCGGGTCATTGTTGATCACTAATTTTATCTTTGAGGCATTAATACCGGCCAAGTGTTGAATCGCCCCGGAAATTCCAATGGCAATATATAGGTTTGCGGCCACTGGCTTACCAGTCTGGCCCACGTGCTCACCATGTGGCCTCCAGCCCAAATCAGAAACTGGTTTAGAACAAGCAGTTGCAGCGCCCAGAATATCAGCCATTTCTTCGATCATTCCCCAATTTTCGGGACCTTTAAGTCCACGACCACCGGAAACAACGATTTCAGCATCGGCGATACTTACTTTGTCTTTTGCCTTATCTACTGATTGCACTTCCACATTAAAAGTATTATCGGTCAATTGAGCTGAAAAATCCTCTTCTTTAGCATCATTTTTGGCCTCTTTAAGTCCATAAGCATTTTTACCCAGACTTATGATTTTTATGGGAGTCGTGATTTCCGTATGACTAAAAGCCTTATTGGTAAAAGCGGTGCGTTTTACCGTAAATGGGCTTTCGCTTTCCGGTAATGCGACTACATTGGAAGCATATCCTGCTTCTAGCTGTACAGCGAGTAATGGAGCCAGGTATCTTGAATTCGCACTGGAGCTGAGCACAACAACTTTTGCCTCTTCCTGTTTTGCAGCCTGTTTTAAGGCCTCGGCATAGGCCGAAGCGGTAAATTGTTTGAACTTATCATTTTTGACATGTAAAACCTTGTTTACGCCATAATCGCCCAGCGATGCGGTTTCCTCCGCGTTAAAGGTCACTGCGGTTACGCTTGTGCCCATCAGGTCTGCAATGCCACGGGCATAGCTTGCCACTTCATAAGCGGTTTTTTTAAATTTGCCTTCTTCTGCTTCTGTATATACTAAAACTGACATAATTTCATCTCTTTTTCATTTCCTTTTTTCATTTCCGTACTTCGACTATGCTCAGCATAAACTAAAGGCGGAAACCTATTTGTTGTTAACCCAAAACTTAATCACTAAAAACTCTATTTCTCACTTAAAAACAACGAATTTCAATCAATTCCACCTGTTTTTCATTTCCAAAAGCACGAATTCCCATCTATTTTTGAACCCCAAAACATCAATCTATATAGCTTTTGCTTCATTGTGCAACAGATTGATCAGTTCGTCCAGATTATCGGCGTCTACCATTTTGATCTGGCCTTTGGGGGCAGGTTTATCAAAACTATTCACCTTTGTTTCAGCGGTGGCGCCCATAGGTTCAACTACATTTAACGGTTTTTTACGCGCCATCATGATGCCACGCATATTTGGAATATGCAGGTCTGCTTCCTGCACAATACCTTTTTGACCGCCTACGACAAGGGGAAGGGTAGCAGTTACGGTTTCCTTTCCTCCATCGATTTCCCGTATAACGGTAGCTTTATCGCCTTCTACTTCAAGGCCTATGCACGTGTTTACAAAACTTGCACCTATAAGCGAGGCGAGCATCCCCGCCACCATCCCGCCATTATAATCTATAGATTCCCGCCCGGCAATGATAAGGTCATAGCCACCGTCTTTTACAACATTACTAAGTTCTTTAGCTACTTGAAAACCATCTGTCGCCTGCGTGTTAATACGGATAGCGGAGTCTGCGCCAATTGCAAGGGCTTTACGAAGGGTGGGCTCTGTTTCTGGGCCACCTACATTAATTATGTCTATCGTGGCATTTTGTTTTTCCTTGAACCACATGGCGCGGGTAAGGCCAAATTCATCATTGGGATTGATCACAAACTGCACACCATTAGTATCAAACTGCGTGTCGTTATCTTTAAAATTGATCTTTGAAGTCGTATCAGGCACGTGACTGATGCATACCAGAATTTTCATATATAAAGTATTAAGTACTTACTATTTCGTTTTCGCTGTAAAAATACGTAATATCTGCCGGAATTTACTATGCACGCATAACAAAATTTAGTTAAAAGACATTCCTTAGGCAGCAATTAATTGTTATTTTTGCAGTCTTTGTTTATTTCAGGAAAGATTCGGTAATTTTGCGATGCTTTTTGGCCGTTTTTAGGCCAAAAAACCTATTAATAAAATCAGAATAACTTTCGGAAAGTAAGATTCGGAAATAGATTTTGGATTATTATTTTAAAAGTTGAAATACAAGTCTTTTACTGGGATTTAAGTTTGAAGAATAGGTTTCCGCCTTTGCGAAAATGGAAAAGAAATGAAAAAAGATATTTTTAAGGATAAAATACATATACATGAAAACGATACAATTTAGGGAAGCAGTTTGTGAAGCGATGAGTGAAGAGATGCGACGCGACGAAACCGTTTACCTTATGGGTGAGGAAGTTGCCCAATATAATGGTGCTTATAAAGCTTCAAAAGGAATGCTTGATGAATTCGGCGAGGAACGCGTGATAGATACGCCTATTTCTGAGTTGGGATTTGCCGGTATAGCCATAGGCAGTTCAATGATAGGTTGTAGGCCCATTGTGGAGTACATGACCTTCAACTTCTCTCTGGTAGGTATAGACCAGATCATCAACAACGCTGCAAAAATACGTCAGATGTCCGGTGGGCAGTTCAATTGTCCAGTTGTTTTCCGGGGGCCTACGGCTTCTGCAGGTCAGTTGGGCGCCACGCACTCACAAGCTTTTGAAAGCTGGTTTGCAAATACACCCGGTCTTAAAGTAATCGTTCCGTCTAATCCCGCTGACGCAAAAGGGCTGCTCAAATCTGCTATTCGTGATGACGATCCTTGTATTTTTATGGAAAGTGAACAGATGTATGGCGATAAGGGCGAAGTGCCTGAAGGTGAATATTTAATTCCTATAGGCGTCGCTGAGGTAAAACGTGAAGGAACCGATGTGACTATTGTGTCTTTCGGTAAAATCATTAAAGAGGCTTATAAAGCGGCCGATGAGTTGGCTAAAGAAGACATCTCTTGTGAAATCATTGATCTGCGCACTGTTCGGCCCCTGGATATAGATACCGTATTGAAATCGGTTAAAAAGACAAACCGCCTGGTCATTCTTGAAGAGGCCTGGCCCTTTGGTAATGTTTCCACAGAAATCACTTTTCAAGTGCAGGAAAAAGCTTTTGACTTTCTTGATGCTCCCATATTGAAAATCAACACGGCAGATACTCCAGCACCCTATTCTCCCGTTCTCTTTAAAGAATGGATCCCCAATAGTGATGATGTTATCCTTGCGGTCAAAAAAGTGCTTTATAAATAAATTAAACAGATATAGCAATGGGGCTTTATCGGTATATACCGGTAAAGCCTTTTTCACTTTATTCCGCATTGCAGAAAACCGATTCTTGTACAATGGCGTACATAAGTGCTCCTTGGTATAAGCTACTTTTTAATTGCCCCAAAATTCCCGAATTGTATGAAGTATTTCAATGTACTTTTTCTTGTGTTAGGTATCTCTTTAACGGCTTCTGCACAAACTAAAGTGAGTGGTGTTGTAAAGGACGGCGCTGGCATGGGTGTGCCCTTTGCTAATGTGGTGTTTCCCTCCTCTACCGAAGGTACCATCACCAATGAAGATGGCCGTTTTTACCTGGAATCGCAAAATAGTTATAGCGCCATACAGGTATCTTTTGTAGGTTATGCCACTACCGATGTCCAACTTACAAACCGTGTTAGTTATAACCTCAATATTACCCTTGAAGAAGAGGCCGAGAGCATGAAGGAAGTGTTTATTTACACTGGTAAACAATCCAAAAAGAATAATCCGGCCATTGATATACTTCGTAAGATATGGGAAAATAAACGCAGCAACGGGCTTAGCCAGTTTAAGCAATATGCGTATGATAAATACGAGAAGGTTGAATTTGACCTCAACACCATAGATAGCTCCCTTATAAACAGTAAACTATTTAATGGAATGGAATTCATCTTTGATCAGGTTGATACTTCACGGGTCACTGGTAAGACCTATCTGCCCATATTTATAAACGAGGCCAGCAGCACGATATATGGCGATAATGAGATCAACGAAAAAAAGGAGGATTTGCTGGGGAATAAGAACAGCGGATTTAATACTAACCAAACCCTGATCGCTTTTATCAATGACCTATACAACGACTTTAATATCTATGATAATTACCTGAAGTTTTTTGACAAAAGCTTTACAAGTCCGTTATCCACCACTGGGATCAATACGTACAATTATGTGCTGGCTGACAGCGCGTATATCAAGAATAAATGGTGCTATAACATTATTTATTACCCACGGCGCAAGAATGAGCTGACCTTTAAAGGTGACTTTTGGGTAAACGATACCACTTGGGCAATCAAGGAAATTAACATGCAGGTCAATAAAAGTGCTAATATTAACTGGGTCAAGGAGATCTATATTGAGCAGGAATTTGATGTGCTTAACGATAGCACATTCCTCATAACCAGGGATTATTTTATGTCTGATTTCGCGCTGCGGAAAAAAGAGGAAAGCAGGGGTATTTATGGCAAGCGTACCACATTGTACGACAATTATGTGTTCAATCAGGAACGGCCAAGGGATTTTTACGACAAACGAATAAACGAATATAATCAGTCCATTTACACGCGGGATGACGCGTTCTGGGAAAAAAACCGAATGGAAGCCCTCAGCAAAGATGAAAAAGGGGTTTATAAAATGTTGGATACCTTGCGTACGGTGCCCCGTTTTAAAAGTTTGTACAATGTAGGGACTACCTTGATTTCAGGATATTATGATTGGGAAATGGCAAATCTGGATGTTGGGCCGGTTTTTTCCGTTTTCGGTTTTAATGATGTGGAAGGTATGCGCATTCGTCTGGGCGGCCGCACGTATTATGGGCAGAACGATCCTTGGCGTTTAGAAGGTTTTGGCGCCTATGGTTTTAAAGATGACAAATTCAAATTTGGTCTTTCCGGCAAATGGCTTTTGGATCATAGAAGCCGCTTTATTGTTGCTGGAGGCTACCGTAGGGATGTAGAGCAGACCGCGGCCAGTCTTACCTCTTCCACAGATGTGCTGGGCAGGAACCTCGCTTCTTCTTCGCTGGTGACCGTAGGGGCAAACGACCGGTTGACCAATATAGAACTCACTAATTTTTCACTGGAAGCGGAACCATTGAAAAACCTTATCGTACGTACAGATTTTACCTATCGAAATTTAAGTTCGGCGTCGCCCACCTTCAATCTGGATTATTATACAGATGCCAGCCAGACCGCAGTAGGATCTGTTGTAGATCAAGCTGAAGTGGCGCTGAGTTTAATATATGAACCCGGTAAGGTTACTTCTGGATTTGGTGTGGAGCGCACGGTAACAAATGACTGGTTCCCTACTCTTTTTATGCGGTATACAAAAGGTATAGACGGAATTTTGGACAGTAATTTTGATTATGAGAAAATTCAATTTTCTTACCGTCAGCCGTGGCGCGTGGGTGGTTTTGGCACCTTTTTGTCAAATATAGAAGTGGGCAAGACCTTTGGCGAAGTTCCGTTGAGTCTATTGAGTGTTATACCCGGTAACCAGAACCTATTTTCCATTTACAGTACCTTTCCGCAGCTCAATTATTATGAATTTGTAACAGACACTTATCTTTCGGTGCATCTTGAACATAATTTTGGTGGACGCTTATTTGCACGAATACCATGGCTGCGAAGTTTGAACCTGCGCGAGATCGTAGGACTCCGAGGCGCTTATGGCGACATTTCAGATAATAATAGAACAATCAACGCGACCGGAGAGCCTTACCTTGCGCCTAGCGATAAGCCCTACTTTGAATACAGTTTTGGTGTTGGGAATATTTTTAAAATATTGCGGATAGATTTTAACTTTAGGGGAAATTACAATGACCTGCCAGATGCCCGTAGATTCGGGGTTACAGGTTCTTTGGGATTTTCTTTTTAAAGTGAGTACGCTGTTTAAAATTAAGATGAACGCCGGTTTTTTTAGTCAAAAAGGCAATTATTGAGGTGTTGCTGCCAACTTAGTCTAATCTTTTTCTAATCTTTCGTTTTTTTGAGTATCTACCTTGTGCCAACTTCTTAATTGGGGTATTTTTACAGGCCAAATCAATGATTCTCAATTCAATTTAAATAAATTATAATTATGACCGTAGAGACAATAACCACATTTGATGTGCTTATAGAAATTCCCAAGGGAAGTAGAAATAAATATGAATACGATTTTAAACTGAAAAAAGTGCGCTATGATCGCATGATTTTTTCTTCGATGATGTACCCGGCAGACTATGGATTTATTCCGGAAACCCTTGCCTTGGACAAAGATCCGCTAGACGTTCTTGTACTTGTTACAGAACCTACTTTTCCTGGCTGCGTAATTGAGGTAAAACCCATAGGTGTTTTTCATATGACTGATGAAAAAGGCCCTGATGAGAAAATTATCTGTGTTCCCATAAGCGATCCCATTGCCAATACCGTAAATGATCTCGATGAGCTTAATCCTCATTTGATCAAAGAGATTGAGCATTTCTTTAGGGTGTACAAAGATCTTGAGAAGAAAAAGGTAGATGTAGGAGGATGGGGCGATGTTAGAGAGGCCAAAGAAATCATTGTTCAATGTTTAAACCGTTTTGAGAGAAGCGATATTCCGGCAAGTGATGTAAGTATTTAAAGAGAATATATAGCAAAAAAATTAGTGCGTTTATAAGCAGATTTTGACCTTAGAAATTCGATTTTTTCAGTAAGCCGATCTGAAATTTCATTCATTTTATATGAACAAAATCTACGTCACTAAAACATATCTTCCCAATAGAAAAAAATATGCCCAGCTGCTGGATACGATCTGGGATAGCAATTACGTAACAAATAATGGTCCCTTGGCCGATCAGCTGGAGCGTGAACTTTCAGCGTATTATAACTGTTCTAACCTTTTCTGGCATGCCAATGGGACGATTGCCCTACAGCTTGCCATTCACTACCTGGAGCTGACTGGTGAGATCCTTACCACTCCGTTTACTTACGTAGCTACTGCAAACAGTATAATCTGGGAGAAGTGCACACCTGTTTTTGTTGATATAGATCCCAGAACCTTCGCAATTGATGCTACAAAATTAGAAGAACGAATTACGCCGAGTACCTCTGCTGTTCTAGCGGTGCATATATATGGCTACCCGGCACCCGTGGAAGCGTTGCAGCAGTTTGCCACAGCACACCGATTAAAGCTTATTTATGATGGAGCACATGCCTTCGGCAGCAATTATCAGGTGAAATCCCTTACACGTTACGGTGATGTGACCACACTGAGTTTTCACGCCACTAAGGTTTTTCATACCATTGAGGGTGGTGGAGTGGTGATAAATGATGATACGCTGGCTACAACTATGAAACTCGCCGCGACCCACGGGCACCGTTATACAGATTATTTACAGGTGGGCATAAACGCAAAGAATTCTGAACTGCACGCGGGCATCGGTTTGCTCAATCTACAGACTTTTGATCAGGTATTGGCCGGTAGAAAAAAGGTCTTTGAGCATTACTTGAAACAGCTGAGAGAGACTTCCCTATATTTTTTAGAACCAGGGCCTATACGAAGATTTCACTTGTAATTATGCCTATTTGCCAGCGCTGTTCCCTGATGAAAAAACGCTGCTTTATGCCGAAAAACTGCTCGGTGAAGCAGCGGTTTTCCCAAGACGTTATTTTTACCCCGCATTAAATACGCTATCTTATCTAAACAAGACCGAATGCCCCATTGCCGAAGACATTTCAAAAAGGATACTTTGCCTGCCGCTCTATCATGATCTGCCACTTGCAGATGTAGACCGTATTGCTGGCATAATAAAAAAATCGCTGGCATGAGATTAGCGGTAATGCAACCTTATATTTTCCCGTACGTTGGCTATTTTCAGCTTATAAAGGCGGTGGATGTATTTGTTTTTTTTGACGATGTGCAGTTTAAAAGGCGCAGTTATATCACGCGCAATGCCATATTAATCAATGAGGAGTCCAATGCCTTTTCAATTCCGGTTCAAAAAGGGAACCAACAGGATTTGATCAACCAGATAAAATTGCATGATGGCGAATTTGAAAACTGGAAGAATAAATTTTTAAGGTCATTGAACCATGCCTACGCAAAAGCGCCTTATTTTAAACCTGTTTATGACCTTGCTCAGGCTGTTTTTGAGACTGATTGCACAACTATTGGTATGCTTACCAAAAGATTTATCGAGAAAACGTGCGACTATTTGAAAGTTGAAGTTGAATTTAAAAACAGTACATCTTTGGATTATGACCGAGAAGGTGACGGACAGGATAAGATACTGTCTATTTGCGGATTATTACAGGCAAATACATATATCAATGCGATAAACGGACGCAGTTTGTATACTTCGGAAACTTTTCAGGAACAAGGTGTTGATCTGTTTTTTCTGGAACCAAAAGTGGAGCCTTACAAACAGTTCGATTCAGGTTTTATACCGAATCTATCTATAATTGAGATGATGATGTTTTTATCACCGGAAGAAATAGGCAAACATTTAGAAAAATATAAGCTCATAAATTAGAACTTGTTTAAAGATGTAGAAAATCTGTAAGGTGTCAGTTGACCAATCTTTAGTAGTAATGTTAGTTAAAAACTAAATACCATTATATAGGTTAATTAAAGGAGCGTTCTTAGGATCTGTTTAGAAATAACCTGCCCATTTCTATGGGTTCTTTTGCCCAGCAACTGCGTTGAAAATACTCGCCATAGCTACGGCTATGTCTGCGTTTTTCGCCTTGTTGATGA
>JBDNGW010000206.1:0-1993 GCA_041689735.1 Leeuwenhoekiella sp.
ACTCTAAATCCCCTTCGGAATCGCCTCTATCAAAACTTTGGTATATTCATTTTGCGGCGCATTATAAACCGCATCCGCCTCTCCAGCTTCCACGATTTTACCTTCACGCATGACCAACAATTGGTCTGCCATAAACTTGACCACCGCAAGATCGTGGGAGATAAATAAATAGGTAAAGCCAAATTTCTCCTTAAGGTCATTGAGTAAATTGAGAACCTGCGCCTGCACCGAAATATCAAGCGCGCTCACTGATTCATCACAGACGATAAATTTCGGTTTTAAGGCAATCGTCCTGGCAATCCCGATACGCTGCCGCTGCCCACCACTGAATTCATGCGGATAGCGGTAATAATGTTCTGGCAACAGACCCACTTCCTCGAGCAGTTTTAGGGTCTCTTTGCGGCGTTCTTTGCCACTATCGTAAAGTCCGTGAACCTGCATGGCCTCGGTGATCGCTTTGCCCACCGTTAAGCGTGGGTTTAAGGAAGAATACGGATCTTGAAATATAATCTGGATATCTTTCCGCAGGGCACGCAGACCAGACTTACTGAACTTCGCAATGTCATTCCCTTTGTAAAAAACCTGTCCGTGCGTGGGGTTATCCAACTGTAGGATCACATTTCCCAAGGTGGATTTACCACATCCCGATTCCCCTACCAGACCCAACGTTTCGCCTTCATAAATCTTAAAACTAACGTCATTTACCGCGTGCACGGCTTCTGTTTTTTTGAACAGACCGGCGTTGCTGTAAAAGGTTTTCTCCACGTTTTTAACCTCAATAAGCGGTTTTTTAGCGTAGATACGTTGATGTGTTTCCGTGCGTTCTTCTACGCTAACTGCTTCGGTAGGTATATTTTCGTTGAGAAAATCGGCTACGGTGGGCAATTTCCGAAGGCGCTCTTCCATTCTCGGTTTGGCGTGGATGAGCGCTTTGGTATATTCCTGTTGTGGGTGCTTGAAAACCGCCTCGACGCTGCCTTCTTCTACGATCTTGCCTTTATACATGACCACCACGCGGTCTGCGATCTCACTGATGAGCGCAAGATCATGCGAGATAAAAATAATACTCATGTTGTTCTTTGCCTGCAATTCTTTTAAAAGCTGGATAATATCTTTCTGCACCGTAACATCAAGTGCCGTTGTGGGTTCGTCTGCAATGAGGATCTCTGGCTCGCAGGCAATGGCCATCGCGATCATGACGCGCTGTTTTTGTCCACCGCTTATCTCGTGCGGGTACGCCTTGAAAACCGATGCTGGCCGCGGCAGTTTTACTTGCTCAAACAAGCCTAAAACACGTGCTTTAGCCTCTTTTTTTCTTAGATCTGTATGTTGGGTCAAAACCTCCCGTACCTGAATACCGCAGCGCATGGAAGGGTTTAGCGAACTCATGGGTTCTTGAAAGATCATAGAAATCTTGTTGCCGCGTAGCTTTTGAAACTCCTTTTCACTTTTGCCAAGCAGTTCGTCGCCCTTAAAACGGATGCTACCCGAAGAAATTTTAGTTATTTTATGGGGTAAAAGGCCTAAAATTGCCAAATTTGCCACCGATTTCCCAGAGCCAGATTCACCTACAATTCCCAATATTTCATTGGCGTTTAGGTCAAAAGAAATATCGGTAAGCACGGGATTGATGTGGTTATCTTTTGTAAAACCTAGACTGAGGTTTTTAACGGAAAGGAGTGTGGGTTTGTTTTGGTTCAAAATGAAGGGTTTACAAGGTAAGTTCAGGGTTCAGACCTGAAAAGTTTCCAAAACGGGTCAGGTCTTTGCGGTGTCAATAGCATTCAAAAATAGCATTTTCAAAACAAAATTACTTCATCCTCCAATAAAAGTGGCTCGTTTGCGGAGTTTAGAATATTCTGCACACTGGCCACGATATTGCGTTCATAATAAATCAACAGAAATATTATAAAGTACAGGATTGATGTAGTTGTTCACTTTAAAACCAGACTGAGGTTTTTGACGGACGCGTTGAGACCTGACAGGTTTCAAA
>JBDNGW010000207.1:0-10956 GCA_041689735.1 Leeuwenhoekiella sp.
CAAAAATATACAAAAAGCATCTCGACTCGCCTGCCTTCCAAAGGCACGAAAGGCAAACCTGCCTTTGCCGGTAAGCAAGCTCATTACGACATAAAACGGATAATATTTCCTTTTTTTAGAAGTGTTTACGGACAGATAATCATTTTATGACCTAGCTCTCAGCTGGGTCTTGATTTTTTAAGTTGTAATAATTCTCACAAAAACAGTTAAGTAAAGTTGTGATGAGGGTTTTTGAAAGTAATTTAGCTTTAGAGCTTGTTTAAAGTCAATTCAAACTGATTTTCAAGAGATTGAGGTTCTGGCTACGTATGAAAATCCTTGAATATCGGGATATTCAAGGATTTTTAGACAATGCCACGGTTCACAATATATTGAGAATCACAAGAAGTCAGCCTGCCTGCCAAGACACGACAGGCAAGTTTAAACAAGTTCATAATAGTATTAACCAACAACTTTATAGAGATGAATAATTCTAAAATGAACCGAAGTTTATTTTCTTACAAAAACCCTATTTGCATCAGGCCTTGCTCTTTTTTTAGTAGCTCCCAATTCCTATTCACAAGATAAGGACGATAAAAAAGAAAGCAAAGATGAAATAATGAAGACGGGGCCAAAAGTGGAAACCCAGGATCCAATGAACATTATGCCGAATGGACCACAGCCAGATTGGGGGCCAACCATAGATCCACAAATGTTAGCTGTCATTGAACAGTTTCAGTCTTATGAAAATCCGTCTTTTGACGGAGCTACTGGTTTTCAGTACCGTAATATTAAATTACCGGCAAATGCGGTAATGGATTTATTACATAAAACCGGAATTAAACCAATGGAAAGTAAAGTGGATATTAGCCACAAGATTCTTCCAGTTGGAGACGAAGGAGTCCTTGTTAGAATGTACAAACCAATAGGTGCAGACAGCAAAAGCTTACCGGTAATCGTTTATTATCACGGAGGTGGATGGGTTATCGCAGACCTCGATACCTATGAACCTTCCGCTGTGGCGCTAGCCGAAAAAGCCAATGCAATAGTTGTTTCCGTAGCCTATAGACAAGGCCCCGAAAATAAATTTCCAGCTGCCCACGAAGATTCATTTAATGCCTATAAGTGGGTTGTTGAAAATACAGCAGAAATTGGGGGAGATCCAAATATGATCGCTACCGCCGGAGAAAGTGCTGGCGGCAATTTATCTGTTGCAGTGGCATTAATGGCAAGAGACCGTGGCGTTAAATTACCGGTTCATATTTTATCTGTGTATCCCATTGCCGATGGTGATATAGAATCTCCCAGTTATGAGAAATATGCGAATGCAGTACCTTTGAATAAGGGTTTTATGAAATGGTTTTTTGATAATTATGTGCCAGACTGGAGAACTACTAATGATCCTTTAATCAATCTGATAGATGCAGATTTATCTGGTCTTCCACCAACCACTATTATCAACGCAGAAATAGATCCTTTAGAAAATGAAGGGCAAGTTTTAGCTGAAAAAATGAAGGCTGCCGGTATAGATGTGGAGCGTAAAATGTATGAAGGAGTAACCCATGAATTCTTTGGAATGGCCGCAATACTGGATCAAGCGGTAGATGCTCAAAATTTTGCAGTAGATAGATTGACGAAAACTTTTAAAAAATAATATTTTTAGGTGGATGTGTTTTCCTGATCTTGTTGATTTATTAATGGAATTCAAATTATTCCACATTTCGCCAAGTGCATTGTGACCGATCCCACTGTGTAATGCTGTCCCGATTGCTATCGGGAGAAGCGAAGAATCTCCAACTAGTGCATCAATGCTCTATTTGGAGATTTTTTTGATTATAAGCTTGTGCACCAGTCCTGATGAGTTTCGTACACTATAAGGCAAATAAGGTCTTGAGCTACCGGCGTGTCCCTTGATTGCACGATGTGCAAAGCGCATTTTCCTTATCAAACACCTTTCGCTTATGGTCACGACGACTTACCAAACATTTTAAAAATAGGCTGTTTACGCTTAAAATTGGCTTTTTAAAGACATTTTTGACCATTGCTTTATTGAGTAGTGTTCTTTTCAATTTAAAAAACAACGGTTCACTTTTTCTTATTGATTGGAAGAATCACATATAAATTCTGTACAATGTACAAAGTCGTATCAGGTTGCTTAATTTTGTGTCATATTTAAATATTTATGTTAGAAATAGGCGCTTACCACAAAATGATCATAGACCGGGACATGAGTCCGGGGCTTTATTTACGCAATGAAGACGACGACGAAGTCCTACTTCCTGGGAAATACGCGCCTGAAAATTTTCAGCTTGAAGATCCCATAGATGTCTTTGTCTATCTGGATAATGAAGAGCGCCCGGTCGCTACCACATTAAAACCTTTTATTGAAAAGAATGGTTTCGCCTTTTTGCGCTGTACAGATGTTACCGGGATAGGTGCTTTTGTAGACTGGGGAATTGATAAGCAACTGCTAGTGCCTTACAGTAACCAAATGACGCCCATGAAACCTGGACAATCGTATGTCGTGTATATGTATCTGGATGAAAAATCGAATAGGCTTGTAGGATCCACAAAAACGATGCAATTCACCAATAATGATGAAATTGAGGTGGAAAAATTTGATAAGGTAGACCTGCTGGTTTCGCATTATTCTGATCATGGTGCAAATGTCATTATCAACGGCAAACATATGGGACTTGTATATAAGGACAGTATTTTTGAAGATCTACGTGTGGGCGATCGTCTGCCCGGATATATAAAATGGGTGCGCGAGGATAAAAAAATTGATGTCATTCTTCAGCCGGAAGGTTATAAAGGCATCGAGCCCAACACAAAATACATCATGGAAGAGCTACAGGCCAACGGCGGCAAGCTTATGCTAAGTGATAAAAGCAGTCCAGAAGATATACAGGCGCAATTGGGCATTAGCAAGAAAAGTTTTAAAAAAGCGATAGGCGTTCTGTATAAGGAAAGACTTATTGTGATCGAAAAAGATAGCATTCACCTTATCTCAGACAATTAATATGGAGCAACCAGATTGGAAAACCGCAATTGAATTTGAAGATATAACCTATAAAAAGGCAAATGGTGTGGCACGTATCGCTTTTAACCGCCCAGAAGTACGCAACGCTTTCCGCCCGAAGACGACTTCAGAACTTCTTAAAGCATTTCAGGATGCGCAAGAAGACATTAATATCGGTGTCGTCCTACTTTCTGGCGAAGGGCCTTCTCCCAAAGATGGTATTTACAGTTTTTGTAGCGGCGGTGATCAGCGGGCGCGTGGCGATCAGGGATATGTGGGCGATGATGGATACCACCGGTTGAACATTCTGGATGTACAGCGGCTCATCCGTTTTATGCCAAAAGTAGTGATTGCAGTAGTTCCCGGTTGGGCAGTGGGCGGCGGCCATAGTTTGCACGTGGTTTGCGATCTTTCGCTTGCCAGTAGAGAACATGCCATTTTTAAACAGACCGATGCAGATGTGACCAGTTTTGACGGCGGTTACGGTTCGGCGTATCTTGCAAAAATGGTCGGACAGAAAAGAGCACGTGAAATTTTCTTTCTCGGCCGGAATTATTCCGCACAGGAAGCCTTTGATATGGGAATGGTAAATGCAGTGATCCCTCATGAAGAACTTGAGAATACCGCTTATGAATGGGCGCAGGAAATCCTTCAAAAATCACCTATTTCCATTAAAATGCTCAAATTCAGCATGAACCTTACCGATGACGGACTCGTAGGCCAACAGGTTTTTGCCGGAGAAGCAACCCGTCTTGCCTATATGACCGATGAGGCCAAAGAAGGCCGAAACGCCTTTCTAGAAAAGCGCAAGCCCAATTTTGATAAAAAATGGTTACCATAATCAAGAAAGTGAGTTGGCTGAGTGATTCCAATATCTATGGAAAATAAAAGAATAAAGGTCGATAGATAGTCTCATACTTCGATATTGACAAGAATGATGTTTTGTAGTTCCTCCCCTTATTTCCAAGGGGAGGTGCCGATAGGCGGAGGGGTTTTCCCTGCTGCTAATAGAAAATAACATTTTTGAAATACTAATATGAAATATTTCATCTCTAATATAATTATGCGCTTAAATACTGACCTCTATAAAAGAATACTGTAGTTAGAATTGAATTTTCTAAATAATTTGGTTTTTTATCTCAAAAACTTTCAGGAATGACTTTTATGTTTGAAGAATATTTAGTATGCGCTCTTTTCCAAAGCTTTTTTGCCTTTGGATAAGTTGATTCTGTTTAGGCAATCTGTTTAGGTATCTTCACAGATACCCGTATTAATTCTATATCAAATAAACATTCAATAAAAAACTTTGGAAAACACTTTTAAAAACGACCAAATAGTACTTGAAAACCTACCCAGCTATGAGTCACTGGCTTTTGAGCCTGTTTCTATAAAGCAACGTATCAAGGCGCTAATAAGTTTGAGTATTTCGTTAATCGTGGTACTGATTGGCCTTAGCGTTTGGTTTTTTTACGATTCACGGGATCTCGTGCTTTATATTACTGCAGCGGTATTGTTGTTTTTTGGTTTTCAATATTTTTTAGTTGTGAAAAAGCAGATGTGTTATGGTTATGCGCTGCGCGAAAGGGATATTGTCTTTAAACGGGGTTATATTTTCCGGAAAACGACTGTTATTCCCTTTAACCGCATTCAGCATGTTTCTACCGCGCAGGGTGTTCTCGATAAACTATTCAAAATCTCGACACTTCAGATTTTTACCGCTGGCGGAAGTGGGAGCGATATCAATATTCCCGGGCTCGAACCCCAACTGGCCGCTGTGATCAAAGAAGCTATCGTTCAAAAAGTGGATAATGTACGGGTCTAAACCTTTTTCCCAGCCGCAATTGCAATCACAGGTGGGGATCTTGCTCATTTTTGTATCGTCGGCCTATAAATCGTTGCGCGGTCTGTGGGTTTTGGGAGCGTATATTATATTCGGGAAAATTTCTGGTCAAATACTCGATTTTATAATAGTTGGAGCCATATTATTAGCTATTGGCCTTATAATCTTCAGTTTTTTCGCTTATAAACGTTTTGTGTTTCATATTGATTATGACAAATCGCAATTTATCCTAAAACAGGGTGTTTTCAATTCTTCACAGACCGCAATTCCATTTAACCGAATCCAGCAAGTTTATTTAAAGCGGAATTTGTTGCAGCGTTTAATCAATGTGTACGAAGTGGTCATCGACACCGCCGGGAGTAAGGGCGAAGAAGTTAAGATCAAAGCCCTATCGCGCAAAAAAGCCGACCAATTGCAAGAAGCACTTATGCAGGAAGTGCAAAGCCCTACTGCAGAAGACGCGATTATCGAAGAAAGTGAAAATAGCGCGGAAGCAGTTCATAAACAGCAACCGTTATGGAAATACAGTTTGTCCATAGGGACTTTGATTCGTTTGGGACTTTCTACCAATTATCTGCGCGGGATATGGGTTTTGCTGATTTTTGGAGGATCTATCCTGCAACAATTTGATATGAACCTTCTGGATGAAAATTACAACGCCCAATTGGAAAGCGCCTATGATACCTATATCACTGCAGAGTATACAATAACATTATTGCTTATCGCGGTACCGTTGCTTTTTATCATTGGTATTGTGATTACCACCGTCGAGATTTTTATTAAATATTACGGCCTGCAATTGACGCGGACACAAAATGATCTACAGCTTGAAATGGGTCTGCGTACCAATACGCGGGTCACTTTAAAAGCGAGGCGCGTGCAAGTGTTCACCATTAGCATTAACCCGGTGCAGCGTTACCTAAATCTTTTTAACGTGCAACTAGCACTTGCTAACAGCGCGGAAACGACCGAAAAAAATAAGATTAAAATTCCCGGCTTGCCAGCAGAAATCGTCAGTAAAGTCAGGAGTTTCCTTTTTGAAGTTCCGCAAAGCGAAAATGAAGCGGTTTTTAAACCAAATTCCCTTTTATTCGTCCGTCACTGTTTATTGGGACTTTTACCACTTTTTCTGGGATTAATGGTCTGGTATGTTTTTCTGGATTATTTTTTATGGAATTTTATTTTGTCGATCGTACTGATCTATCTTCCAGTAATGCTTCTTATAAAATGGTACACTTATAAAGCGATACATTTAAAGTTTTCCGACGAATTTTTGATCAAAAAAACCGGATTATGGAACAAAAAGACCGAAATAATCGCCATTTATAAACTGCAATCCGTGACCGTAAAACAGCCATTTTGGTATAAGAACCGGGATTTATACAATTTGATTTTTCATACCGCAAGCGGAGATTTAGCCTTTTCCGCAGTCAAAGGAGATATATTGAAATACATAAATTACAGCATCTATAAAATAGAAACTTCGGAAAAACCGTGGATGTAGAGTAAAAAAACTTGAGGCGGACAGATCTAACCTAGTCGGCAAGGCAGTTCCAGAAAATTAAAACCTTTGTCGAGATTAAAAATAGTATCTAATTTCTATCAAATCTTTCTGGCGAATTTCGGGCATATAGTATAGGATTTTTTAAAAATATTTTCTGCGGAAAGTATTGAGTTTCGAGAAATGATTACAATTAATATTTTACCCGATTTCCATAAGATTATCGGGAAATACTTCAAGTATTATTGTATAACCCTTTTCAAAAATATCCTCTGCGGAAGGATTGATGAAATAATTACCATTAATTTTTCACCTTATTTCTGGCAAATCTTCCGGGCGTACTTCACGCATCATCGTATACACTTTCTCAAAAATATCCTCTGCGGAAGGTTTTGAGAAATAATCACCATCGGTACCATAAGCGGGGCGATGGGGTTTTGAAGTCAGCGTTTGTGGTGCACTGTCAAGCAATTTATAGGCATTTTGAACTTCAATTACCTGTTGTGTTAGGTATGCTGAAGCGCCGCCGGGCATGTCTTCATCAATTACCAATAAACGGTTCGTTTTGGCAACACTTTTAACCGTTTCTTTATTGAGGTCAAAGGGCAACAAACTTTGCGCATCAATGACTTCGGCGCTAATTCCCACCGTATGTAGTTCCTTTGCCGCTTCCATAACCAGACGTAACGTACTTCCGTAGGAAAGCAACGTAATATCGCTTCCTTCTTTGAGTACTTCCACCTGACCAATCGCGGTACGGAATTCCCCCATATTTTCGGGCAATTTTTCCTTTAGGCGATATCCGTTCAGGCATTCTATGATAAGTGCGGGTTCGTCACTTTGCATCAACGTGTTGTAGAAACCGGCAGCTTTGGTCATATTGCGCGGTACGAGAATGTAAACGCCACGCAGTAGGTCAAGAAGCGCGGACATCTGTGAACCGCTGTGCCATATTCCTTCTAACCGGTGTCCGCGCGTACGTACAATGAGCGGTGCGGTCTGTGTGCCATGCGTTCGGTAACGTAAAGTAGCGAGATCATCGCTGAGCGTAGTCATCGCATAAAAAATGTAATCCAGGTACTGTATTTCTGCAATGGGCCTAAAACCGCGAAGTGCCAAACCTATTCCTTGTCCAATAATGGTAGCTTCACGGATACCGACATCCGCAACACGCAGTGCACCGTATTTTTCCTGCATGCCCTCAAGGCCTTGATTTACATCGCCAATGGCGCCAGAATCCTCCCCAAAAACAATGGCATTGGGATATTTGGCAAAAAGTGCATTAAAATTGTCCCTTAATATAATACGGGCATCTACATTTTTTGCATCATCAGCATATATGGGCGCGACGGCTTCCACATGTATGGCGGCACTTACAGTTTCATTGTGCACATGGCTGCTGTAGGCCGGTTGTTCTCTGATAATATAATCAGTTACCCAATCTTGCAATTCCTTTCTTGCCGGTAAATTCTCGTTGCGAACCACGCGCAATACTTTGCGCGCTACGGAGATCAGGTCGTTTTTTAAAGCGTCATTCTCTTCGTGCAATTGGTTGCGTAAGGGTTTTATAAATTGGCCGTTATCGCTTTCTTTAATAAGACGGTCCAGCAGCGCCAAAACTTTACTCTTTTCAGCCTTAATGGGATTGAGAAAAGCATCCCATGCGCGGCGTTTTCCTTCGCGTACGTTGCGCTTGATCTGTTTTTCCATTTCTGTGAGATCATCTTCTGTAGCAATCTGATTTGCAAGCATCCATTCGCGCAGCTTTACATTGCAATCGTGTTCTTTTTCCCAATTGAGACGATCCTTGCTTTTATAGCGCTCGTGCGATCCAGAGGTAGAATGGCCTTGTGGCTGCGTAAGTTCCTTAACGTGCAATATGACGGGCACGTGTTCGTTTCTGGCAATAGATCCTGCTTTTTCAAAGGCATCAACAAGTGCAGGATAATCCCATCCTTTGACTTCGATCATCTCAAATCCTTTTTCGTCTTCATTACGTTGAAAACCGGCCAATATCTTTGATATATCCTGTTTTGTGGTCTGATATTTCGCGTGTACCGAAATACCATATTCGTCATCCCAAATACAGGTCACCATGGGCACCTGCAATACGCCGGCCGCATTTATGGTTTCAAAGAACAGGCCTTCGCTCGTACTGGCATTTCCTATGGTTCCCCAAGCGACTTCATCGCCATTTATGCTCAGCCCGTCATTATTGGCATCGGGCAGTTGCCTGAATAATTTCGAAGCCTGTGCGAGACCCAATAATCTGGGCATCTGTCCCGCAGTAGGCGAAATATCTGCGCTACTGTTATACTGCTGGGTAAGATCATTCGCGGTATTGCTTGATAAGCTGTGTGTGCCAAAATGCCCGCCCATTTGTTTTCCAGCGCTCATGGGATCGTGCTCTAGACTGGCATGAGCGTATAGACCAGCAAAAAAATTCTCTATGCTCAACTTGCCAATGGCCATCATAAAAGTCTGATCACGATAGTAACCGGCGCGCCAGTCCCCTTTTTTAAAAGCTTTTGCCATAGCAAGCTGGGGTAGTTCCTTTCCATCGCCAAAAATACCGAATTTAGCTTTCCCGGTAAGTACCTCCCTACGGCCCAGCAAGCTACATTCTCTACTCGTAACCGCAATGCTATAATCTTGTAGAACGGTCTCCTTAAAATCTTCGAACGAAAGCGATGTAGTACTGTCTGCTTGTGTGGCCATAAGTCTTTAATTATTTTGCAAAAGTAGTTAAAATATGAGGTCGAAACAATTTAACCGAATATCGGCATTTTGACAAATTTAATGAAAATAGAGTTTTTACTGAAAGAAAACAGGAAAATGAAGGTTTTAAGTAAATTTCATTGCAGAAAACCCAATATTTATAAGAATAATCGTATTGAATAAAAGGTTGAAAATAACAATAGTATTGATTTTAATACCATTTTCTGGTAAAAAGATTAAGCAATGCGGGCAGGGCTTACTTTTGAATACAATTTACCTTTTTCATAAATTGTTCCAACACTAAAATATTAGCTCGGTATTCCTTCGGAAAACTTGATAAATAAGCTTTTGGCACGACTAACTGAACATCATATTGTTTCATTTCTTCAAGTTGGTTTTTTGAAATACCCTGTTGTAAGGTAAAGAGATGTTTTGTCTTGATTCGGTCTGCTTCGTTTAATATTTGTCGCCAACGGTCTTTACACGTAGTCTTTGATGCCAAAAATATCAATTTCATTTCATCAAAATTTAGGTCGTGATATGCCTCAATATTTGGAAATAGGAAATCAGGTTTCTTATTATTCTCAGTTTTTACTTGAGTTTGAAAAATTAGTTCGGAAATTCTAAAAATTTCTTCCAAATGATGTTCAAGAGATTTACCTGCTCGACTTTTTCGTCTGTTTAGGATTGTATTAGCAGACTTCACTAAATCTTGTATGCTTGGAAAGGGAATTCTGATCAATTCTGAATATCGGTCATTTTCAATTGTTTTAAATAAATCATACTCAACTTCTAGCCATTTTAAAATTTCTTTATCTGGGTTTGATTTGATTTCATTTGAGGTAATATTGTATGAATTTAGATAACAATTCCTAGCATTTGTTGCAAGTTCAATTGTTGGTGGGAAATCAACTAATAATGTATTGATATATATTAAAAAACATTCAACAAGTTTATCTTCAATTGTTTGTTCGAGTTGCTTAGGAATGATGCCATTAGTCTCAGTTGATGAAATATTCAAAGCTGCAAAAAAGTCTTCAATATCTTCATCACTGCTTAAGACATATGCCTCGAAATAATCATTTGATTTTTTAGCAAGAACAAGCAAATCTCCTACATTATTATCAGTTAAATATGGAAAGTTCCTGCCAAAACGGGTTAATTGATACTCATTACGTGTACCAATACCATAGTAGATAAACCTGCTATTAGTTTCAAAATCATCTTGCCACTTAATTGTAGCAAAGTGTTCATTATTTGTTCCTTTTTCTCCTTTTGTATCAAAAAAGAGTGGCCAAGAGTTTTTGTGCAAATGAAATCCAGCTTGATGCCCACCAGTTGAGCCAGTATCGTTTGGTTTAATGAATTTGCTGAATAACTATGTAACAAATTTTTCGATAAAACTTTCAATATCTATTTTTTCGGTTGGATTCTCATCGGTTGAGGAAAATTGAAGAAATTCGTACCATTCGCAATTTAAATCAAAATCGATCTTATTAAAATGTGGAACTCCAACTTTTGCAGGATAAAAAAATTCTGTGTCTATAAGTTTTTCTCTTATTTTTGAAGTAGCTGTTTTTAAGTCAAGATGAGTAGGATTTGAGAATATTAATTGTCCAAATTGCTTATAATTTCCAGCATCGCGATATAGATATTCAAATTTTAAATTATTGTTTGAAACGTTCATTGTTATGATATATTAAAAAATTTTCGTCAGGTAAAAATTTTGAGGGTAAAATAATTTGCTTGCCTTCATACTTAGGATCTGTTAAGAAATAAAGTGACCGAATTATAGGCAGTTATTTTGTTTGACCACAAGGCGAAAAACGCAGGCATAGCCGTAGCTATGACGAGTATTTTCAACCTGCCTACCGGCAAAGGCAGGCGCAGTGGGCG
>JBDNGW010000208.1:0-2107 GCA_041689735.1 Leeuwenhoekiella sp.
CGAATTATAGGCAGTTATTTTGTTCATCAACAAGGCGAAAAACGCAGACATAGCCGTAGCTATGGCGAGTATTTTCAACGCAGTTGCTGGGCAAAAGAACCCATAGAAATGGGCAGGTTATTTCTAAACAGATCCTAAGAACTTCTCAGTACTTATCTGGCCTTTTATGATTTTCGTGTCGTCCTTTTTGGTACTGGATGCGCTGCCCTTATTCATACCTGGCATTCCGGGCATGCTTGTGGTGCCGCCTCCATCCGGACTCATCATTGATTTTTTACCTTTTAATTGTGCAGCCGCATCCACGGTAAAGGTACCTTGGGTTACAATCTGCTCCCCATTCTGTAAACCTTCAAGTATTTCATATTGATCGCCACGGGATTTCCCAAGCTTTACTTTCCTAAGTTCAAAAACAGGCTCATCTTCTTTGGACTTTACATAAACTACAGAGCGTTCCCCTGTCCACATGACCGCGCTTTGCGGAACAACTATAGTTTCATTTCCATCATTGGTAATCCCCTTGACTTTTCCTTGAAGGAACATTCCAGGCTTAAATAGACCCTCTTTATTGGGCAGTACGGCACGAATCATTACCGTACGGGTTGCTGTATTTAAAACGGGATCTATAAAGGATATCTTGGCGGTAAATTCCTTAGCAGGGTAAGCATTTGTGGCAATCTGGATTTCTTGACCTTCTTTTAAACTGGAAATCTGATTTTCATAAGCGTCGAACATTGCCCATACAGAACTTAAATCCGTTATTTTATACAGAGGTTGTCCTTGTTTAATATAATCACCTTCCTGCGCCATTTTATCTGTAACGGTTCCCGATACTGTAGCATATACAGGGAAATTTTCTTTTACCTGACCAGAAGATTCAATGCTATTTATCTGTTTTTCTGAAAGTTTCCAAAGCTTTAATTTGTTTCTAACAGCCTTGTATAGACCTGGCTGTGAATTTTTTAAAGAAGCCGTGGTCAATAGCTCTTGTTGTGCTGAGACCAATTCTGGTGAATATATGGTGGCCAATAATTGACCCCTATTTACCTGTTCGCCAGTAAAATTAACATAGAGTTTTTCTATCCTTCCAGCAAAGTAAGATACTTGTACGGCATTTAATTCTTCATTTTCCATTACTTTACCAGAAAGTACGAGGGTATTGTCTTCAAGGCCTGAACCACCTACCAAAGTTGTTTGAATGTTGGCCAATGCCAAGGCATTTTCCGTCATCTTAAATTGGTCTGTTGTCAACCCTCCAGCACCTTGTTCCGCAGGAATTAGATCCATTCCACAAATTGGACAGTCTCCAGGTTCGGGCAGCATAATTTGTGGATGCATTGAACAGGTCCACATTTGCGGTTCCCCATTTTCAGTTCCGTGATCATGTTCGCCAGACATTTCAGCCATCTCATCACTACTCATGGTTTCATCTGATGAACCTGCGCCGAATATTAAATATCCCAGCACTAATCCACCAATCAATATCCCGATGTATATACTGTATTTTTTCATTTTGTTTTATATTATTAATCCATTACAGATTAGTTATTGTTACTTAAATAATTGATAATGGCCATTTGTACATAATAATTCTTGACAGACTCAATACTATTGATCTGAAATTTTAATTGTAATTCTTGAACATCCAGCACATCATTAAAATCGATACTGCCACTTTCATAACTTTTAATCAAAATTTCCTCGGCATCATTTGCCTGTTGCAAATTATCTAATTGCGTTCTATAGGAAATCCGAGAAGCCTCCCGGTTGCTTATAGCGGTTACCAGTATTGTTTCCAGCTTATTCCTACGATCATTCTTTTGGGCTGTAAGTTCCTGTTGTCTCAGCTTATTTTGCTTTGTGATGGATTTATATCTATTGTTAAAAATAGGGATAGATATAGATACCATAGGCATCAAAATATTTTTACCATTATCATTAAAATCTATATTGGGACGTTCAGTCACCGCTACATAGTCCACACCTAAACCAAGGTCGGGCAGCGACTCTTTTTGATTGAGCAGTTCTGCCTGTTCTACAGATTGGTATAGCTCATCATATTTTAACAATTCTGGGTGGATGTTTAAAACGTTTAAGGGAACCATAGGAA
>JBDNGW010000209.1:0-4905 GCA_041689735.1 Leeuwenhoekiella sp.
ACCTGCCTTTGCCGGTAGGCAGGTCGAGAAGCTTTTAACCAAAATGATTATCATTTCGACAAATTGATCTCGATACAAATTCTCTCGGCTCGCGCCTTGAAAATTCACTCGATCTGACAATATCATTGACTTGGTCGTAGGTTTGACTGAATGTCACTTCGAGTGGTTTTCGTCGAAGCGTGAGCGTAGACTAAAATTGTACCTGCCTTTGCCGGTAGGCAGGTCGAGAAGCTTTTAACCAAAATGATTATCATTTCGACAAATTGATCTCGATACAAATGTTCTCGACTCACGCCTTGAAAATTCACTCGATCTGACTTCTGTTATTTTAAATTGAGTATTTTGAATTTTGAATGTCACTTCGAGTGTTTTTCGTCGAAGCGAGAGCATAGACTAAAATTGTACCTGCCTTTGCCGGTAGGCAGGTCGAGAAGCTTTTAACCAAAATGATTATCGTTTCGACAGACAAGATCTCGATACATATTCTCTCGGCTCGCGCCTTGAAAATTCACTCGATCTGACAAAAAGCACATTAAAACAAAAACACAAATGAACTATATAAATCTCATCAGTTGTTTCCTTTTCTGCTCCACGCTTTTCTCGCAGCAAACGGAAGAACCACTTTTATATACTGCGTTTAAAACTTCAGAAAAAATCACAATCGATGGGAAGTCTGATGAAAACGCTTGGAAATCGGCTGCCTGGAGCTCCGATTTTATTGATATTGAAGGTGAAAAAACACCAAAATACAAGACCAATGTAAAAATGATCTGGGATGATACCAACCTTTATTTCTACGCAAAGTTGGAAGAACCGCATATCTGGGGCACGCTCAAGCAGCGGGATACCGTGATTTTTTACAACAATGACTTTGAAATTTTCATTGATCCCGATGGGGGCACGCAAAATTATATGGAGTTCGAAATAAACGCGCTCAGCACAGTTTGGGATTTATTGTTGACAAAAACATACCGCGAACAGGGAAATGCTGTTGACAGTTGGAATATAAATGGATTACAATCTGCGGTTTATGTGGAAGGGAGTTTAAACGACGCCAGCGATAAAGATAAATACTGGGCGGTAGAAATCGCCATGCCCTGGGATGTTCTAACGGAAGTTGCGCCTAGTGGAAAAGTACCGAAAAATGATTTTTGGCGTATCAATTTCTCTCGTGTAAATTGGGATTTTGATTTAAAAAATGGCGAATATTCCCGGAAAACGGATAAGAAAGGCCAATTTTTACCCGAATACAACTGGGTGTGGTCGCCACAGGGCGTGATCAATATGCACGAACCCGAACATTGGGGCTATGTATATTTTGCAGATGCCCCGCAAGAAGATATGGTGAACGTTCAGATTCCGCAGGATGAAAAAGTACGCTGGAAACTTTACGCGCTCTACAGGGCGCAGAAATCATATTTTGAAAAGCATAAAAAATGGGCAAAAATTCTTGAAAATCTTCAAAAAACACCAATTTTGATAGATGGGAAACCGCTAAAAGCCAAATTGGAACTACATTCCGCCGGTTGGAATATTGTGGCTGAAAGTCCGTTTTCCAATAAAACATATTTGATCAACCAAGTAGGTGATTTTAAACAACTCAATAAACAATCCTTATGAAAACCAATTATTTAGCGTTATTGCTGTGCACCATGCTCTTTTTTTCCTGTGAAGACCGAAAAAGCGAGTCCGCTATCGCGGAAAGGAAAGCGGAAATGAACCAAAAAGATTCGGTGACCGAGTTTAAATACTGGACTTGGATCACCGCAGACCGCGAGAAACCCGATACGGCGTATACTTCGGAGTTCAAGAAATATAAGAAGAATGGCATCGACGCGGTGCTCATCAACACAAATACAGACCCCAAATTGCTGGCACATTTAGCGCCATTGGTTAAAAATCAAGGCCTTGAAGTGCACGCGTGGCTGATGACGATGAACCGCCCCGGCGATACCATTGCATTAAAGCATCCGGACTGGTACCAAGTGAGTCGTAGCGGGAAATCTAGCTTCGACGACCGCCCGTATGTGGATTATTATCAGTGGCTTTCACCCAGCAATCCCGAGGCCGTGCAGCATATTTATGACCTTATTGAAGGTCTGGCAAAAGTGGATGGCGTGGCCAGCGTGCACTTGGATTATATTCGTTATCCCGATGTATTTTTGCCCATTGGATTGTTGCCGAAATACGACTTAAAACAGGAAGAGGAACTGCCTGATTATGACTTTGATTATTCCGATGCGAGCGTAAATGCGTTTCAGGAGAAATTCGGTAGAGACCCACGGGAAATGGAGAATCCAGCGATAGATATTGAGTGGAAGCAATTTCGTCTTAATCAGGTCAAGAATGTGGTCGATCACGCTTATAAAATCGCCCATGAGAATGGAAAGTACCTGACCGCAGCCGTATTTCCCTATCCCGAAATGGCTGGCCATATGGTGCGCCAGCGCTGGGATAAGTGGAATATTGATATGGTGTTACCCATGATCTACAATAATTTTTACAACGAGGACATTGCTTGGATCGGTTTTGCGACCAAGCAAGGCGTGACCGATCTAGCCGGCAAAAATGTACAATTGCATACCGGTCTATACATTCCAGAAATGAGCACTGAAGAATTAAAACAGGCCATCCAAATCTCCAAAGATAACGGCGCCAACGGCGTTTCCTTCTTTGACGGAAACGCACTTACCGATAAAAAGCTGGAAGTGATCAAAAAGTTTAAGGAAGGGGATAAGAAGTGATCTCGATACACGTTCCTTCCGGCCGCACTCGATAAGGAAGCATGCTCCTTTGCACTGCACTGTTACGCTTTACATTCCACAAGGGAGCATGCTCCCTTGCACTGTTATGCTTTACATTCCACAAGGGAGCTTGCTACCTATCGGCTCGCGCCTTGAAAATTCACTCGATCTGACTTTTGTTATTTTGAATGAAGTATTTTAAATTTTAAATGTCACTTTGAGTATTCCGTCCCGATAGTTATCGCGATCATCGGGATTTATCGAGAAGCTATTCTTGACTGAACTTTGATTTTTAAAAAACTGTTCCTGATACCTACTTATAAAGCTTAAACTTATAACAAACGTAATATATTTACTCCTTGCTGCCTTCCCATATCGAAGAGCTGGGATGCGATAAACACCAACAAGTTTTCAAATTAAAAACAACCAAAACCACTCAATAATCAGCTTAAAACGCCTGTTTTTGCTCCTTATTTTACCAATTATAGGATCTGCGCAGCAAAGCAAACCGGTAGATAATGTAAACCCGTTTATAGGTACGGCAAATTATGGTGCGACCAATCCTGGCGCGATTGCACCGCGCGGTATGGCCAGCGTTTCGCCGTTTAATTTGGCGGGGAGGATTGATTTGAACCCGTTGGAAAAAGACAATCAGTGGCTGTCGAATCCATATGTGCATGGAAACAGCTTTTTGACCGGTTTCAGTCAGGTGAACATGAGCGGAGTGGGCTGTCCGGATCTGGGCGTGATCCTTGCGATGCCCACCACCGGCGAATTGGAAACGGATTATTTGAGCTACGGGACGACCTATGAAAATGAAGAGTCAAAAGCCGGTTATTATGCAGTGGAACTCGATAAATATAAGGTAAAAGTCGAGGCGACCGCAACCACGCGCGTGGGTGTGAGCCGCTATTCCTTCCCAGCAGGGAAAGCCAATATTTTATTGAACCTGGGACTTGGCCTTACCAATGAGCAGGGCGCAATGCTCAAGGTTGTCTCGCCCAGCGAAATCGAGGGAATGCGCCTGGTGGGCTCGTTTTGCTACAATAATTCCGAGGCCGCATATCCCGTGTATTTTGTCGCCCGCGTTTCTCAACCTTCGACGGATTTTGGCATTTGGAAACCCCCCTCAACCTATAAAGGTATCGAAGCCCAATGGATGGCTTACAATGGCAAAACCCGGATCAAAAAAGAATTTATGCAAGAGGTGGTGGGCGATAGTATTGGCGGGTATTTCTCTTATGATTTTGACAGTCCACAGCAGGTGGAACTAAAAGTTGGAATCTCCTATGTAAGCATAGAAAATGCCCGTGAAAACTTCGAAAAAGAGGCTAAAAACACTGATTTTGATGCTATTTATGCCGAAACAAAACAGGCCTGGAACGATAAGTTGAGCCGGATTGAAGTGGAAGGAAATGATGAAGATGACAAAGTCAATTTTTATACAGCGCTGTACCATACGCAGATTCATCCGAACATTCTGAACGATGTAAACGGGGAATATCCGGTCATTGGAAGCCGCAAAACGGCAAAAACGGAGAGCACGCGGTACACTACTTTTTCACTGTGGGACACCTACCGCAATTACCACCAACTCATGAGTCTCGTCTATCCCGAAGAGCAGCTGGACATGATCAAAAGTATGCTCGCGATGTACGATGAGAACGGTTGGCTGCCCAAATGGGAACTCAACAGCACGGAGACGTTCACCATGGTGGGCGATCCCGCCAGTGTGGTGATCGCCGATACGTATTTGCGCGGGATCACCGGTTTTGAAGTGGAAAAAGCATACGAGGCAATGCTGAAAAGTGCTGACCAAGTGGAGAACAATCCCCTGCGGCCGGGACTCGAGGAATATATAAAAAAAGGATATGTAAGTGTGGATGCGGGCGTTGCCGGGCCGGTTTCCACCACGCAGGAATATAACATGGCTGATTTCGCAATCGCGAAAATGGCTCAAAAGTTGGGAAAAACAGCCGATTACAAGCGGTTTTTAGACCGATCGCTTTCCTATAAAAAACTCTATAATAAAAAATCAGGATTCATACAACCCAAACACGCTGACGGGAATTGGTACGCCCCTTTTGACCCACTGGCGGGAGCAAATTTTACCGAAAATCCAGGTTTTATAGAAGGTAATGCTTGGCAGTATTTATTTATG
>JBDNGW010000210.1:0-7687 GCA_041689735.1 Leeuwenhoekiella sp.
ATCTTTTTCTCAATGGTTTTATAGTTGGACTGATTGTCAAATTTATCCTTGACCTCGGCAAGTTCATTTTTTACTTCTATGAGCATTTTATTGCGCTGTGCCGCTTGGTAAGTAGAATTGGCCAATTCTTTTCGTTTGGTGTTAATTTCGCGAAGCAGGTTATTGCGCTCATTAAGTTCAACTTTACGCTCGTGTTCTTTTTCAATGCGTATTTCCAGTCCGCGACGGTGTTTGTTCAGTTTATGCTTGTTGATTATATAAATTGTCAATATCACGAGTACAAAAAGTATAAAGTATATGATTTTTGCAAAAGTGCTCCAATACCAGGGTGGCAGAATCGTAAATGAAATATGTAATGCATCAGCACTACTCAAGCCGTTTTCAAGCGCCCAAATATTTAAGGTATACGATCCCCACGGAAGATTCTGAAATTCCAATAATCCCTTTTCTAAAATACCGCTGGTCTCCCCTAATTTATATCGAAAGTCAGGATCGTTGAGTGATGGAGCGGAAAAGCCCAAAAGAAGCAACCTAGCCTGTTGGAAAGATAATTCCTTAACCGTTCCATGTGTTTTTAAAGACGAACCGGCAGACCTAAAAAAGTCCAATTGTGGTGCGGGAATTTGGTGATCCTTGCCCGCGCTGCGGTACCGGTTTAAATTTAAAGCGGCATAACCATCATTGAGGGCGATGTAATAGATGCTGTCATTAATGCGCTCTATATTCTCATAACCCTTTATAAAATTATCCTCCAGCACCGGTTCCGAAATAAAAATACTGTCCTTGGCAAAATCTGTGTAGATCAAGCCCGCGCCTTCCCTGTTTTTAAACCAGAACCCATCGTTTTCATTGGCCACCAGATCATAATTGCGATAAGAGTGCAGCGCCTTAAAATCAAGAATGGTATCTTCTATGGAATTATAGACATACCAGCGACCATTATTATACAGCGCGATCTGGTTTTTTAACCGGTGCACGCTGGTTTTAAAGGCGGAAAATATTGAATCCGTTCCAAAGGATTTAAAAGAGGAAATAGCATAGCCCGTTTTATTCAGGTTTATTTTATAAAACCCTTTATACGGATGGCTTGCCCATAAAATGGAGGGATTCTCGAAAACTATATTATTTAAAGGTACATTGAGCGTAGAATCAATATCCTTGATGATTTTCAGTGTTCCCTCCACACTTTTTAGAAGGCGCAAACCATTATATGTAGCATTCGCAAATAGCTCCTTGTCTGTCGGAAATGGTGTAATACCGTAACTTCCCGTTTGATGTGACAGCTCCTGTACTTCGTTTTCTTTTACGCCAAAAAGCCCTCTGTTGTGATTGGCTATGAGCATGTTGTTCACCATGGAGAAAGACCAGACCTGCCCCTGTGAACCGGGTATAAATTCCCTGTGACCATCACGTATAACATGAATCCCCGTATTGCTGCCCAGATAGATCGCGTCACCCACCTGCGCAATATCGTATACCGCTCCCAGTTCGCCGGTTTTCTCGCTATAATAGGAGATTCCGCTCTCTAAATTTATTTTATCTAGGCCATTATCCAATCCCACCCACAAGTTATCATGACTCGCATGCAGTGCCAGTACGGTATTGTTTTCCAATCCGTTGCCTCGGTAATAATTAGTCGTGGTCTGTTTTTGGGTGTCCAGGATAAGCAGACCGCCTTTTATGGTGCCAAAGGCAATATACCTCGCGCCATATGCATAGATTTTGTTGAGTTCATTGGTGCTCAGGAACGTGTTCACCTCCTCCTTTCCCCAAGGAATGATCTGTTGTGCTTCCAACTTATAAAGTCCAGCCGTCCTTGTACCTATGATCAATTGCTCATTAAAGTAAGAAAGGTCTGTAATGGTAACCGCTCCCGGAGTGGTGTTTGTGCTGAAGGGTTCAAGCATATCGCCCGCCAATTTAAAAAGACCGCCGCGCTCTGATGCCAAGATAAGGGCCCCTTTTACCTCGCAAATGGCAGTGATGAGAAATGGAGGCTTTATCGCAGTAACGGAAGTATTGTCGTATAAATACAAGTGTCCAAAAGAACGAAAAGCAACGCCCGCTCCATAGGCTTCAATCTGCCAGAATTCTTCATTATCAAAACTTCCCGGTTGAAGCAAATGGCTCAGCGAAGTATAGATCAACGAACCATAAACATCCTCTTGCCAATAACCAAATTCTTCGTACGAACCTGTATAAATACGCTTGCCCTGACAGAAAACAGAACGTATCGTGGTTTTATTGGGCAACCTGTATAATTTCCAGCGCTGCCCGTCATAGCGCAATAGTCCGTCATTATTTGCCACATAAACCACCCCGTTTTCATCGCTGCTCACGTCCCAGTTCTGGCTTGCACCATTGTACGCCTTAACCGAATAATTGGTCACTGGCGGAAGCAGTTGCTGTGCATGCGCAAAAAAGCTAACCAGCAGCAAAAAGAAGCAATTAAATCTGAATTGGTTTGTAAAAATCATTTTTAAGGGCTCAAATACTGCTTAAATGTAGCACAAATATTCCTCCCCCAGCCCCTCCGAAGGAGGGGAGCTTTCACTCTGATATCATTATGCTAAGAAAATTAAATGGGGAAATAACTCAAAATGTTTCCACCGTAGGCGAAAAATTATATCTAGAAATTAGACTATAAATATCGAAAATCAGCTATTTAAGTAATAGCAGCGCATTTTTTACTTAGAAATAAATTAGTTCATCGCTCCAGAAACGAAAGCAATATGCTAATTAAGACTTCCTTTTTGAGACGTTGAGAGGATTCTTAGGGGAGAATAATTGGGAAATCAGCTAGCCAAATCATAAAAATGCTTCCGCCGTAGGCGAAAAACATACCCGAACTTCGGCTAAACTATCTAAATAACAATCTATCCAAGTGAAAAACAAACTCGCTTTCTGTTGAAATAATTATTTGTAATGGTCAATATCAGGAATGAAAGCATAGGTATATTAAGAATAAAATGCTATACTTCATTGTTCTGAAGGTGTAATTTATAGTAAACAGCGAGAAAAACCCCTCCGTCTTTCGGCATACCGAAACAAGTTCGGCACAGGCTCTCCTCATGAAAATAAGGGGAGGAACTATAGAACATGATTTTTTGATATTAAAAAACAATTATCTAATGACCTTCAATCATTACTGAAGAGAATACGATGATTGCTCCTCCTTTTTGAAGATGCTGCACTAAGGATCTTAGAACAGATTAAGTTGAAAATCTTCGGAAAGTTGATAGGTCAAATCACTAAAATACTTTCGCCAAAGCTGAAAATAAATACTGAAAACCGGCTATTTAAGTAAAAACCGAGCGCGTTTTTCATTGAGATATAAATTAGTTTATCGTTTCAAAAACGAAATTACCGCACTCCTCGCTCCTCCCCTTCGGGGAGGCCGGGTGGGGAAGCTACAACTCATCATAATCCACCGTAATACTAGCACTAGTGGGAAACGCCTGGCAGGTAAGCACAAGCCCTTCGGCGACTTCACCATCGGTTAAAATCTGGTTTTTGCGCATAGTCGCACTACCGCTTGTAATACGCCCGATACAACTGGCACAAATACCTCCCTGGCAAGAGTGCGGTGCGTCTATACCTTGACCCAGCGCAGCGTCAAGAATGACCTCGTCTTGTGCCATTTCAAAATTGAATTCCTCATCATCCACAATGATCTTGATCATTGATTTCCCGTCAAGGGCGGCATTTACACCACCATTGTCATCGCTGGAAAACAGTTCAAACAGAATATTATCTTTAGACATGCCGTTTTCGCTGAGCACTTCAGAAACCATATTGATCATTTGTTCTGGGCCGCAGAGGTAGAAATGGTCAAAATCGTAATCCTTGAATTTATTTTTCACCACATAATTTACCGTTGAGCGCTCTATACGACCAAAATGGCTATGTGGTTCCTGCGTGCGGCTGTAGACAAATTCAATGTCCAGACGCTCCCCATAATTAAGCTGCAGCTCCAACAGTTCTTTGTGATAAATCGTCTCTTCCATTGATTTATTGCCATAAACGAGCACAAAACGGCTTTTGGGTTCTTCTTCAAGCACGGTTTTCATAATCGCCATTATAGGCGTAATCCCGCTGCCAGCGGCAAAAGCTGCATAATCATTTTTTGCCGAAGGAACTGGCTGAAAGACAAAACGGCCTTCGGGCGGATGCACCATAAGGGTCTCGCCAACGGTAAATTTAGTATTGGCAAGTTTCGAAAACCTACCGCCTTCCACTTCTTTTACGGTCACTTTCAGAAGTCCGCTTTTTGGCGTGGAGCACAGCGAGTAGGAACGGCGGACTTCCTCTCCATTAATTTCAGATTTCAGGCTAATATATTGCCCTGCCTTAAAAATATAAGCTTCTTGAAGTTCTTCTGGAACACTAAAAGTAAGGCTCACTGCCTGCGCAGTCTCCCGAGTGATCTTCTGTATCGTCAGCGGATTGAAATCTGCCATAAATTGAATTTTAATGGCAAAAATACGAAGCATCCGAGATTCTACCGTAACATTTTATTATATTTCACACTTGTAAAGTAGAAACCTCAAGACCTACCAAAAAAATACGTGCATGTTCAAACATTTCATCACCCTCCAGTGGAAAGGATTTTTTCGTTCGGCATCACTGAAGGCCAACCTTATTTTTAAAATTTTTACCGCACTTGGGGCACTTTACCTTATCGCGATGTTCACTTTTGCTGGCATTGGCCTATTTTATGGTCTTCAGGAAAACGGTTATGAACCACTACAGACCTTAAACCGTTTTATGATCTATTATCTGGTAGCCGATCTGGTTTTTAGGTATTTCTTCCAAAAAATGCCGATAATCAATATAAAACCGCTGCTTTTACTGCCTTTTGATAAAAAGAAAATAGTTAACTACGCACTGGGCAAAACCGCAGTTTCCTACTTTAATCTTGTACACGCATTTTTCTTTATCCCTTTTACGATCGTTCTCCTTATTAATGGCTATGATCCCCTGGGCGTAACCTGCTGGTTGCTGGGCATGATCTTTTTGCTTTATGTGAACAATTTTATTAATATTTTCCTCAACGATATGCTCAGTGCAGTGGTGATCGTTGTGGCTTTGCTTGCGCTACTGGGCGGGGCGCAGTATTATGGATATTTCAATATCACTGATTATACGCTGCCCTTTTTTCAACATTTATATAGCAACTACTGGTTATTTTTACTTCCGCTTGCGGTATTGATCGCGATGATCGTGATCTCCCATCGTTATTTTAGCGCAAGGCTGTATATGGATGCTGGCCTGGCGGCGAAAGCAACCACCGCCTCTACCGAAAATCTAGACTGGCTCAACCGATTTGGCCGTATTTCCATCTTTCTCAAAAACGACATCAAACTTATAAAACGGAACAAGCGCAGCAAGACTACTGTCCTTATGAGTGTGGCCTTTTTATTTTATGGCCTATTATTTTTTGCCGGTGGCATAGAAAGTTATGACAACCCATTTATGAAGATTTTTGCCGGGATCTTTATTTCTGGTGGATTTCTCTTCAGTTTTGGTCAATTTGTACCCAGTTGGGACAGTTCCTATTATCCACTGATGATGACGCAAAACATCAGTTATAAGGAATATTTGACCTCAAAATGGTACCTGGTGGTGATTGCCACTGCCATTTCCACCATTTTAGGGGCGGCATATTTGTATTTTGGCTGGGAAGCCTACGCGGCGGTCGTGGTGGGTGGTATTTTTAATATGGGCGTCAATGGTCATGTGGTTTTGTTGGGCGGTGCTTTTAATAAAAGCCCTATCGATTTGACCAGTGGGAAAAAAGCATTTGGTGATTCTTCGGCATTTAATATTAAATCCATTTTGATCTCGGTGCCCAAATTGTTGCTCCCCATCATTCTCTACGCCATTGGTCATTTTACATTGGGACCCATTTTTGGCTATGCCCTGGTGGCGCTGGCTGGTTTTGCAGGTTTTGCCTTTAAGGACTGGATGTTCAAAAAAATCGAAAAAATCTATAAGGCCGAAAAATATAAAACGATTGCAGCGTATAAACAGGAATCCCCCTAGCCCCTGCCTAATCGGCAGGAGGCCCTAAGGGGGGACTTTTACTCGGGCGCTAGGACCTGTCAAGTTTTGGAAACCTGACAGGTCTGATTCGAGGTCAGAGGTTGCAGATCAAAATAAATAGTAAACAACAGAATTTTCTCAAATACTGAATAAAATGATAAACATTCACAATCTTTCAAAAACCTATAAAGGGGTAACCGTTTTAGACATTGACGCACTCAACGTTCCAAAAGGGCAGGCTTTTGGGCTTGTGGGGAACAATGGGGCGGGGAAAACCACTTTGTTCAGCGCGCTGCTTGATCTTATTCAGCCTACAACCGGTTATATTGAAAATAATGGCGTTAAAGTGAACGAAAGCGAGGCCTGGAAGTCACACACTGCGTCTTTTATAGATGAAACCTTTCTGATAGGATACCTCACCCCCGAAGAATATTTCTATTTTATCGGCGAACTTCGGAATCAAAATAAGGCCGATGTAGACCGATTATTGGCTGATTTTGCCGATTTTTTCAATGATGAGATCCTCAATAAACGCAAATACCTGCGCGACCTTTCCAAGGGAAACCAGAAAAAAGTGGGCATTGTCGCCACGCTTATCGGTAATCCCGATGTAATTATTCTTGACGAGCCTTTTGCAAACCTCGATCCCACCACCCAGATTCGCTTAAAAGGCATCATCAAAAAACTTGCGGCAGATAGCGGCGTAACCGTGCTCGTCTCCAGCCACGACCTACAGCACGTCACCGAAGTCTGTCAACGTATTGTGGTGCTCGAAAAAGGAAAGCTTGTTAAGGATATTATGACATCTGAAGCGACGCTGAAAGAGCTGGAAGAATATTTTAGTGGGGAAGGTGTTGTTGTGGAAGAGAATCATCAACTTTAAAACGAAAACAGTAAACGCGCCACCACTTGCGAGGGCCGTAACCTATAACTGTTCTGAATATAAGCGAACTCATTATTGAATATGGATTGATACTCTTTAGCATTGGTAATATTGTTCCAAGACAGTTGAAAATCCATTTTAGGCCGCTCAAAAGTATATTGATAGGTCGAATTCAGGAAATAATTGCTGTTTTGTTCTTGATTGCTTTTATTTACATAAACTTCAGAATTGAGGGCCACATATTGATTTTCGTTTGGATATAGATAAACATCAAGTAGGTGTTTTTGCGTTTTAATGGTTCCCAAGGATTCTTGGCCAAAGGACGTTTCAAAGACGGAAAATTCAGGTTTGTAGTTAAGGTTGGCCCAATCGGTCAGTTCTGAGTTCAGTTCAAGATTGACCGAAAATGAATTCGTGTTGACTTCGGTTGCCATACCGTTTAAAAGCTGCTGTGCTTCCATGGACGAAAAGTTGGATCCCAAAGCTATTGTGGTGTTCAAATTGCCAATATACTTACTGGCGCGAAAGGCGAGTATATTTGTACTTCCATAATTATCGATCATGAATGTTTCGGTCACAGTCCCACCATTGGGATCAATGGTATTGCCAACTAGAAGGTTATTACTTCTTCTGGAATAGGTGTAGCTTAAATTTGAAAAGACAGCATTGAGTGGGTTTTCATAGGTCAATCTAGTGGAATAGCGCTGTGAAAACCGTTCCAGAAGCTGGGAATTATAGCGTTGCAACCTCCTATAATCA
>JBDNGW010000211.1:0-4468 GCA_041689735.1 Leeuwenhoekiella sp.
CGAATTATAGGCAGTTATTTTGTTCATCAACAAGGCGAAAAACGCAGACATAGCCGTAGCTATGGCGAGTATTTTCAACGCAGTTGCTGGGCAAAAGAACCCATAGAAATGGGCAGGTTATTTCTAAACAGATCCAAAGCACCAAAACCAGGAAAAACACCGCCGCCGCAAAAAAATAAGTAAGTGTAACTTTATGGTTAGAAACTAGATAACGTCCTTAAACAGAAGTTTTTTTTAAAAAGAAAAGACAAAATTGAAACTATTGTCTTTGTAGGATCTGTTTTGAAAATACGCAAGACATTACAAACATCTCAACAGCCAAAAAAACGGAAAAATAATTCTTTTAAGAATTTTTGATACACTTCAAAATCCAGACCGTTTACAAGGAAAATAACGAATACCTTTCCAGCGGTCTACTTGGCTCCCCCTTCGGGCCTGTCTGCCGTATGAGGCAGAGGTAGGGGGGCTTTCTAATAAACCTGAGAAACCAACACAACCTCTTCATTGGTAATGTGCAGATGTTCAGGAAGTGGATTATCACGGGGTAAAACGGCTAAATACCGGTCAAAATTGGACGTATAGACCAACTTAAAGTGCGGTTTTACCTTAAGATCCAGCCGTTCTATGACTTCATTTACAAATTCCTGATGGTGTATCAAGTCTTTGCTTCCCAAATGAAAAATGCCCGAAAGGTTTCGGTTTATAATAAAATGTACCTGCTGGGAGAATTTTTTATCGGTGGTCGTATTGATGATCAAGTGCGGAAAAACCTCTACTTCTTGTCTGTCCAGAATACGACTCCGAATTTCGCGTATACGCGGTGTGTTTAAACCAAAAACCATGGGAAGACGCACGATGCAGTATTGTTCCTCTGGCAAGCCGCGCAGCATAAAGTTCTCACAGGCTATTTGAAATTTTCCATATTTACTATCTGAAAAGGTTTTATCGAGTTCGTAGGAAGGATAATTGGTGAAGGCATCAAAAACGTTTGACGAGGAGACATAGATCAATTTAATACCGGTGCGTCTGGCATAATCCACGAGATCTTCGTGAGCTTCCAACTGGCCTTCGAAATTTCCGCGCAGCGTGGAAATCACCAGCGTGGGACGCACCCGGTTCAGCACTTCGTAAATACTGTCCTGCACCACATCAAAGTGAATAAAATGCTGATTATCGGAGTGTATGCGACCGGTATTATAGGTGCCATAGGTGTCATAATACCTACGCAGTTCTTTATACAAAGCACCGCCCAGAAATCCACTGGCTCCCAGAATTAATATTTTTTGCGAATTGGTGTTGATAGCCACTTTTTTATTTAGCCTTTATAAAAAGGTAGTTTAACAACGGTCGCAGGTAGCGCTTTCTTGCGTACCTGAATAAAAATTTCACTTCCCGGCGTCGCCATGGCAGTTGGCACATAGCCCAGACCTATACCTTTTCCCACCGTGGGCGCCTGTGTTCCAGAGGTGACAATACCAATCACATTTCCCTCAGCGTCCACAATATCGTAACCGTAGCGGGGAATACCGCGTTCAGTGAGTTCAAAACCTACCAGTTTTCTAGCTGGGCCAGATTCCTTCTGCTGTTTGAGTTGGTCACTATTGATAAAATCCTTAGTAAATTTTGTAATCCAGCCCAGATTGGCCTCAATCGGCGAAGTCGTCTCATCAATGTCGTTTCCGTACAGGCAATAGCCCATTTCCAGGCGCAACGTGTCGCGGGCGGCAAGACCTATGGGTTTGATGCCAAAATCAGCGCCGGCTTCCATAACCTTATCCCAAAGTTGCTGGGTATCTGCATTCTTACAGTAAATCTCAAAACCGCCACTACCAGTGTATCCGGTCGCGCTGATGATCACATGATCCATTCCCGCAAAGGGAGCAACTTCAAAATGATAAAATTTTATGGCAGAAAGATCAATGCTGGTAAGCGATTGCATGGCTTCCACCGCTTTCGGCCCTTGAATGGCCAACAGCGAATACCCGTCGGAAATGTTCTTTAGGTCTGCATTAAAGCGGTTGTGTTTTTTGATCCATTCCCAGTCTTTTTCAATATTCGAGGCATTGACGACAAGCAAGTATTCCTTTTCGCGGATGCGGTACACAAGAAGATCGTCTACGATCCCGCCGTCTTCATTGGGCAGGCAATTATATTGCGCCTGGCCGATGTTGATTTTTGAAATATCATTGCTGCAGACCAGTTGAAGCAGATCAAGTGCGCCGTCGCCAATAGCAAGGAATTCGCCCATATGCGATACGTCAAAAACACCCAGCGCTTTACGTACGGTTTCATGTTCTGCGGTAACTCCCTCATATTGAACGGGCATGTTGTAACCGGCAAAAGAAACCATTTTTGCGCCCAAGGTTTCGTGAGTATCATTAAGTGCGACTTGCTTCATAATTGCTTTTTTTAAGAGTGCAAAGGTAAGCAAATCGTAAGAAAGAAGGAAGGGAAGGAGTGGGAAGTGAACGGTTGGGACACTAGCATCCGAAAGTTTCTGACAAATTGGACAAACTGCCTTTCCAGTCCAGTATTTTGGTTGCAAATGGGCAATCATCCAGAAAACAAGTCCCTTCCGAGGTCCATCTCCATCTGGTTTTTAATTGTGACCTTTTTAGCGCCCTCTCTGACCTGGTTGCACACATAGTCCAGTGATAGGTAGTGATACAGGCAGAACCTTATTTTTTCTGACAGATTGGAAAACGCAACCGATTTTTTAGAAATTGTCCGTTTTATAAGCTCTAAGAGCAAATAATTTATCAGGGCCACATAGATCTGCGACTTTACCGCATTTTCACTGGTCCCCAAAAATGTCCTGACCTGTAGGTTTTGCTTCAAAGCTTTGAAGAACAGTTCAATGTCCCAGCGTTTCTTGTACAGTTCAGCAATCGTACCGTGCCCCCAATCAAGTTGCTTGGTAATAATTGGCGATTGTTTTGTTTTCATCTTCTTTATAGACGTGTACCAGCCTTAGCCTATGTTCTGAAATGCCAATTTCCATTGCCCTGTCCGAGGTAAGCTGGATTATCTCATCCTTTAGGATATTTTGATCAACCTTGTCAGGGAGTTCCAGTTCCTCCACAGTTTCATATAGGGTATTGGACTTGATCCTGGTGACAAAAACATTTCCTGCCATGATCCTGTTGAGCATCAGCCCAAAATCAAAATAGGCCCTGTCCTCAACTATGATGGTGTCCCTGGGATAGATCAACTGCTTCAGCCCATACCTGTCATGGACCTTTGCCTCTGTGATATTCACTACATCCGGTATCATCAAATTGCAATCCCAGCTCGTATGTAATTTAATGCCCCCTTTTGCTGTCCGAAACTCTGCCCAGTCAAACATGGCCAAACATAGGGATATCGTTGAGCTATCTATCAGTTTAACAACTTTGCCCTTGATCTCTTTTATGGTGTGCGTGTTGTGATGTTGTTTCAGCACCGATTTATAATGGCTCAACAAACGATGGTACAGACTCTCAAATACGCGCCAGTCCCTGTTTTTATTGCCATCGCTCATTGTGGAACGCGCCGGGCTCTGGCTCAGTCCCAGGTCGTTTATGAAAATTTCGCTCACACCGATCCCTGCCGATATATCGTTCAGGCTCTGGCACTTATTGAGCTGTCCGAAAGTCAGGGCCACAAACTGATCGTAAGTCCTGTATTTATGAACCCCTTTGTCCGTTTTATAGGTGTTGGTGCAACTTTTGAACAGCCAATGGGGGACCAGATCGATGATTTGCCGAATTACCGGTTTGTTGTTATTTTTGTTTCGCCTGAAGAGTCCCATATTTGAAAGGTTTTTAGTGGAACTCTAAAATACGTGATTCTGACGGCTTTTTATAATCTCGACTTTCGGATGCTAGTGCGGTTGGGATTAAAAATTGAGGTTAGGGTTTATCGGCGAAACAACCTTTTAGGAAATCAGCAACAAAGCCCGAAAATCGATCATTGTTTGAAGGAAACTGACTGATAAATTTCTATAAATAGAATCGCTGTAGAATAGGAATTTACAGGTTCAATTAGGCGTTTTTCAACGCAGATCTAATTTAATGACCTGAGATCATACTAATAAAAATTTGTCAGTTTAAGACCCTAATCAAAAATTTTAAAAAACGGCGGCACTGATAAGTCTGAATGATTTTCATACGCACCCTTTTCCAAAGCTTTTTTGCCTTTGGAAAAGTTGTCTTTGTCCTAGCGTTCAGTTTGGAATGTAAATTGGAGATGATTTTTTTTTATTTTTATCAAACCTCAAAAATTAGTTCTTGGTAATAACGCTTCTCGATAAATCCCGATGATCCCGATAGCTATCGGAACGGGACACTCGAAGTGACATTCTGCACACTTTTACAGTACGCACCCTTTTCCAAAGCTTTTTTGCCTTTGGAAAAGTTGACTTTGCCTGAGCGATCAGTTTAGAATATAAAATTGAAACTGATTTTTTCATTTTCAACCAGATATCTTA
>JBDNGW010000212.1:0-1709 GCA_041689735.1 Leeuwenhoekiella sp.
TTTGAAGCGAGCATCAGCAATTGAGCTTCCAGAATTGCTTCTGGCCCCAATGGAAGGTGAACCGCCATCTGGTCACCGTCAAAGTCGGCATTAAATGCAGTACAAACCAAAGGATGCAACTGTATCGCTTTACCCTCAATAAGTTTTGGCTGAAACGCCTGAATACCTAAACGGTGAAGCGTTGGAGCACGGTTTAACAAAACTGGATGTCCTTTAAGCACATTTTCCAGAATATCCCAAACAACGGGCTCTTTTTTGTCAATTATTTTCTTGGCAGATTTTACCGTTTTTACAATCCCGCGCTCAATCAATTTTCTGATCACGAAAGGCTTGTAAAGTTCAGCAGCCATATCTTTTGGAATACCGCACTCGTATAATTTAAGTTCTGGCCCCACAACAATAACAGAACGTGCTGAATAATCCACACGCTTACCAAGCAGGTTTTGACGGAAACGCCCCTGTTTTCCTTTAAGGGAATCAGAAAGCGACTTCAACGGCCTGTTGGAATCTGTTTTTACCGCAGATGATTTTCGTGTGTTGTCAAACAAGCTATCTACAGCTTCTTGCAACATCCGTTTCTCATTACGCAAGATCACCTCTGGCGCTTTGATTACCATCAAGCGTTTAAGACGGTTGTTACGTATGATCACACGACGGTACAGGTCATTTAGATCTGAAGTCGCAAAACGACCACCATCCAGGGGAACGAGCGGGCGCAATTCTGGTGGAATTATAGGGACGACCTTCATGATCATCCATTCTGCTCTGTTTTCCCTGTTCTTGTTTGCGTCACGTAAAGCTTCAACAACCTGCAGTCGTTTTAAAGCTTCCGTTTTACGCTGTTTTGAAGTTTCATTGTTTGCTTTATGGCGCAGATCGTATGATAGTTCATCCAGATCAATGCGTTTTAGCAAATCAATGAGGCATTCTGCACCCATTTTTGCAATGAATTTATTGGGATCAGTATCGTCCAGGTATATATTTTCCTGCGGAATGCTTTCGCGTACATCCAGATACTCTTCTTCCGTAAGGAAATCCATTGTCTGCAGCTCATCCCCATCAGCGTTCTTGGCAATACCTGGCTGAATAACCACGTAACGCTCATAATAGATGATCATATCAAGCTTCTTCGAAGGAAGACCCAATAGATAACCTATCTTATTGGGCAAGCTTCTAAAATACCAGATATGGGCAACGGGCACTACAAGGTTGATGTGACCCACGCGGTCACGACGTACCTTCTTCTCTGTCACCTCTACTCCACAACGGTCACAAACAATCCCTTTGTAACGTATTCTTTTATATTTACCACAAGCACATTCATAATCTTTTACAGGTCCAAATATACGCTCACAGAATAAACCGTCGCGTTCTGGTTTGTGGGTACGGTAATTAATAGTTTCGGGTTTGAGCACCTCTCCACGGGATTCAGCCAAAATCGCCTCTGGAGATGCCAGACCTATAGAGATTTTATTAAACCTCTTTACTGTTGTATTCTCATTATCTCTTGCCATAATATACCTTATGTCGAAAATTATTTTAGTTATTAGCGATGTCCCTTCGAACATCATTTAGGATCTGTATAGAAATAACCTGCCCGTTTCTACTTGTTCTTTTGCTCGCCCACTGCGCCTGCCTTTGCCGGTAGGCAGGTTGAAAATACTCGTCATAGCTACGGCTATGCCTGCGTTTTTCGCCTTGTGGTCAAA